>NZ_JBHYWP010000011.1:96335-102372 GCF_042751845.1 Streptomyces sp. NPDC059398
GGGGGGGGGGGGGGGGGGGGGGGGGGTCGCCCGCCGGGGGGGGGGGGGCGGCCCCCCCCCCGGGGCGGCGGGGGGCCCGCCCCCCCCCCCCCCCCCCACGATCGCCGTGGTCGACGCGGAGTCGGGCGACACCACCCAGCTGAACGAGCCGGGGCCGACCATATCGGCCGACGAGTGGGACGCCTTCCTCACCTCGTACGGAAAGCTGCTGGCCGACGCCGAAGCGGTGGCCCTCTGCGGCAGCCTGCCGCCGGGCGTCCCGGTCGGCGCCTACGCCCAGCTGGTGAAGCAGGCCCGCGGCGCCGGGGTCCCGGTCCTCCTGGACACCAGCGGTGAGCCGCTGCGCCGGGGCATCGCCGCCCGCCCCGACCTGGTCAAGCCGAACGCCGACGAACTGGCCCAGCTGACCGGCTCCCGCGAACCGCAGCGCGCCACCCGCGATGCCCGCCGCCGCGGCGCCCACACCGTGGTCGCCTCACTCGGCGCCGAAGGGATGCTGGCCGCATCGCCCGAGGGCAGCTGGCAGGCGCTGCCCCCGGCCCGTTTCCAGGGCAACCCGACCGGCGCGGGCGACTCGGCGGTCGCCGGACTGCTCTCGGGTCTGGTGGAAGAACTCCCATGGCCGGAACGGCTGGCCAGGGCGGTGGCGCTCTCGGCGGCCACCGTGCTGGCGCCCGCGGCGGGCGAGTTCGACCGGAAAGCGTACGAGGACCTGCTTCCGCAGGTCCTCGTCACCGCTCACACACCGTCGGCCTAGTCCGGGCCCGTCCCGGCGGGACTCACGGACGCTCGGCCTTGCCGTCTCAGTGCGTCATGTCAGGGCGTCATGTCAGTGCGTCATGTCAGGGCGTCATGGTGGACTTGCCGTCCTGGGTCTGCAGGAAGACCTGGTCCAGGTTGACGCCGCACTGGTCGCCGTCCTCGCAGGAGATCTTTATGGTGTTGGAGCCCTTCTTGAGGTTGACCAGGTTCCAGGTGTTGGTCCACCCCTTCGAGGCGTCACCGTCCGGGGCTCCGGCGTAGTTCTTCATGTTGACCGACCCGGGCTTCGCGTCGCCGTTCACGGTGAGCGAGGTCTTGGCGTCCTTGCCCGGCACGCCGTAGTCGATGGAGAGCCGGTAGGGGCCGGCCGAGGGGGCGTCCACCGTCCAGGTAGCCGAGTCGCCGGGCTGGTTGATCACCACATAGGTGCCCCCGGAGCCCTTGGCGCCCGGCACGTCCTTGCTGGTCGTCGCCGCACCGCTGAGCTGGAGCGTCGCGGCGTCCTGCTTCGGCAGCTCGGTCTTCGGGGGCTTCGCCGACGCGCTCTTGCTGGGCTGGGCCGTCTCGGCGGTGGTCTGGCCGCCGCCCGAGTTGTCCGGCGCGGCGTCCTGGTCCTTCGAGTCGCCGCTGGTCGCCAGCGCCACCCCGATCCCGATGAGAACGACCGCGACCACCGCGACCGCGCCGATCAGCAGCCCCTTGTGGTTCGGGCCGCCCCGGCCGCCGTTGCCCGGCTGCCGCGGGGGCTGCTGGACGGGGGGACCGCCGGGATAGGTCTCCGGTGCCGCGTACTGCGCGGTCGGCCGGCCGTACGCCTGCTGCTGGCCGTACGCCTGCTGACCGTGCTGCTGGGGCGGATACCCGTACCCCTGCTGAGGAGCCTGCGGTGCCTGCTGCCCGTACTGGCGCTCGCCGACCGTCCGCACATGGTTGTACGACGTCCGGGGCACCCCGGGCTGCCCGCCGGACGTCGGACCCGGGTAGCCGTATCCGCCGCCGCCGGGCGGGGGAACGGCTCCTGCTGCCCGGCCGTCCTCGTACAGATAGCCGAACGGATCGTCGTCCTCGGGTGTGCTCGCGCCGTTGTTGCCGGCCGTCATCCCTTGCACTCCTCACACATCGCTGACCCGGGGAGCCTACCCCGTACGGATGAACGGTCCGGCCAGTCCGGACGGTCCCGGCCACCGGCGAAAGGCCCTACCCGGCCCGCCGGTGCAGCTTGGACCTGGACCGCTTCTCCACGTACATCCGCTGGTCGGCGGAGCGCAGCACCTCTTCGACCGTCATGCCGCAGCTCGCCCAGCCGATGCCGAAGCTGGCCCCGACGCGGACCGCCCTGCCGTCCACCCGGATGGGCGGAATGATCGCGTTCCGCAGCCGTACGGCCAGGTCGGCGGCGTCCGCCGAGCCGAGACCGTCCGCCAGGACGACGAACTCGTCACCGCCGAGCCTGGCGACCGTGTCACCGTCGCGCACCCCGGAGGTGAGCCTGCGCGCCACCTCGATGAGGACCGCGTCCCCGGTGTGGTGGCCGAAGCGGTCGTTGATCGACTTGAAGCCGTCGAGGTCGCAGAAGAGCACCGCGAGGCCCTTCGTCCCGTCGTCGCCGTCCGGCCCCGCTCCCCCGGTCCCGTCCCCGGTCTCGGACGAGGGGGCGACGGTGTGCACATGCTCGTAGAGACCGGCGCCCGACCCGCCACCGAAGGCGAACGGACTCGTCCCGTACGCCCGGTCCGCCCCCGCGGGACCCTGTTCGTACGCCGCGTCCAGCGCCTCGACGGCCGTCTCGCGCACCGCGTCCGGCCACTCGCAGAGCCGGGAGCTGAGCCGGGCGCGCAGCTCCGCGCTGTTGGGCAGCCCGGTCAGCGAGTCGTGCGATGCGCGGTGCGCGAGGGCCAGCTCATGGCGCTTGCGCTCCTCGACGTCCTCGACGTGGGTCAGCAGGAAACGGGGGCCGTCGGTGGTGTCCGCCACCACGGAGTTGCGGAGCGAGACCCAGACGTACGAGGTGTCGCGGCGCCGCAGCCGCAGCTCGGCGCGGCCGCCCTCGGCGGAGGTGCGCAGCAGGGTGCCGACGTCCTCGGGGTGGACCAGATCGGCGAAGGAGTACCGGCGCATCGCGGAAGCGGGCCTTCCGAGCAGCCGGCAGAGCGCGTCGTTGGTCCGCAGCAGCCTGCCGTGCTGGTCGCCGCCCATCTCCGCGATGGCCATCCCGCTCGGCGCGTACTCGAAGGCCTGCCGGAAAGACTCCTCGCTGGCGCGCAGGGCCTGCTGCTCACGCTCCAGGCGGACCAGGGCGCGCTGCATGTTGGAGCGCAGCCGGGCGTTGCTGATCGCGATGGCGGCCTGGAACGCGTACATCTGGAGCGCTTCCTGGCCCCACGCCCCGGGGTGCCTGCCGTTGCGCGGGCGGTCGACGGATATGACGCCGATCAGCTCACCGCCGGAGGCGTCGGTCGCGTACATCGGGGCGAAGAGCCGGTCGGACGGGTGCCACTCGTCCTCGAAACGCGGCTCCGGGCCGTCGTTGTGCACCTGCGGCACGTCGTCGTTGTCGAGGACCCAGCCCTCGGTGTACGGGATGAACCTCAGGTCGCCCCAGGCCACGCCCATGGAGAGCCTGCGCTCCCAGGAGGTGCGGGAGCCGACGCGGCCGGTCATCAGGGCGGCGGCGGAGTCGTCCCCGGCGAGGGCCGCGACCATGAGGTCGCCGTCCGGACGCACCACATTGACGCAGGCCAGCTCATAGCCGAGCCCGGCCACGACGCCGTCGGCCACGGTCTGCAGGGTGTCCGCCAGGCTGCGGGCCTGGTTGAGTTGGGCGACCGCCTGGTGCAACTGCCGCAGGGTCGCAAGACGGACGTACGGCTCCGACTCGCTCTCCATCGTTCGCTCTCCCCGAGACCTCGACAGCAACTCCAGGGTTCTTGATCGGCGCTCTTGGTGCAGTGTCTCCGCCACTGAATCACAGCGAGCTGTGCACCAGGTACGCAGGGTCAACAATTTATGCCGGTCGTGACTCAAGTCACAAGGGGGTACGGGGGGTTGAATGGGCGGGATGAGCCGATTGAGGCGATTGAGACGAATGAGAAGCCCGATGCGCGGAGGGCGGGAAGCCGGGCGGACAGACGGACGAGAAGCCGGATGAGAAGCAGCCGGCCGGCCGTGGGTCCTGGCGGGTCCGGGGCCGGGGGTCCGGGCGGGTCCCGGCCGGGGTGGGTCCGGGCGGGTCGGGTCCGGGGCCGGGTCTTAGGACCTGTCTGGTCCTGTGGACCGATGTGGCGGGTCCGCGGCCGGAGCTAGCGTTCCTGATGTGTCCCAGACGATCCCCGCCCCGCGTTCCGAGCCCATCCCCCATCCTGAGGGGGTGAGCAACGACGACTTCCGCGCCGCCATGTCCCGGCTGGCCGCCGGTGTGGTGCTGGTGACCGCCCATGACGTGGACGGCGGCCCGCGCGGCGCCGACGTCGGGATGACGGCGACCTCGTTCATGTCGGTGTCGCTGGACCCGCCACTGGCGATGGTGAGCGTACGGAACGACTCCCGGATGGACGACCTGCTGGCGGAGCAGCCGTACTGGGCGGCCTCGCTCCTGGCGGAGAGTCAGCGGCAGATCGCGGGCCGGTTCTCGATGAAGGGCCGCATCAGCGACGAGCTGCTCTTCGCCGATCTCGCGTTCACCCGCGGCGAGGTGTCGGGGGCCCCGCTCATCGGGGGCGCGCTGGCGACGCTGGAGTGTGTGACGGAGCAGCGGGTGGTGGCGGGGGACCACACCCTGGTGATCGGCCGCGTCCTGACGACGGATCTGCCCGGCCGGGAGACCGGCCCGCTGGCGTACTTCCAGGGGCGGTACCGGCAGCTGGGGTGAGGGCGGGGAGCGGGCTCCCGCCCGAGTGGGGCCGGAGGCGGGGCTCCCTCCGTAAGGCGCCTTACGGTCCGGGGAACGTTCCCGCCCGTGCGGGGCCGGACGCGGGTCAGTCCCAGCCGCGGCCGGCCCGGCCCCGTTTGGTGTCGCTGCGCTGCTTCTTGTTCCGCAGCCGCCGCTCGTTGATCCCGCGAGGGATCTTCGTGGCCCGCCGCGGCTTCGGCGGCGGCGCCGTGGCCTCCGCGAGCAGCGAGGCGAGCCGCACCGCCGCCATCTCGCGGTTGCGCCACTGCGACCGGTGCTCCGACGCCCGTACGGTGACCACCCCGCCGACGAGCCGGGAGGCCAGCCGCTCCAGGGCGCGCTCCTTCCAGACCGGTGGCAGCGCCTCCGTGTTCGCGAGGTCGAAGCGGAGCTCCACCTGCGTGTCACTGGTGTTGACGTGCTGGCCGCCGGGTCCTGACGAGCGCGAGAAACGCCACATGAGTTCGGCCTCCGGCAGGGAGACCGCACCACGGACGACATAGGGACCGGACATATGTCCATGGTCGCCGGTCCGAGCCGGTGCGTCACCCTTTTTTCGCGGCCGGGGCCGTTCGGTGGTCCGCCGCGCGCCGGGTAAAGAAAGCAAAGAGGGCGGGGAGAGTTGGAACCTCCCGGTCCCCTGCCGACGTTATGGCGGGTGACGGTAGCTTCGTGACCACACGAAGCCCGCGCACCGAACGGAAAGGGACATCCCCATGGCTGTAAGCCTGTCCAAGGGCGGCAACGTCTCGCTCACCAAGGAGGCCCCGGGCCTGACCGCCGTCACGGTGGGCCTCGGCTGGGACGTCCGCACGACCACCGGCACCGACTTCGACCTCGACGCCTCCGCCATCGCGGTGAACGGCGAGGGCAAGGTCTACTCCGACGGCCACTTCGTCTTCTTCAACAACAAGGCGACGCCGGACCAGACCATCGTGCACACCGGTGACAACGTCACGGGCCAGGGCGAGGGCGACGACGAGCAGATCAAGGTCAACCTGGCCGGCCTGCCCGCCGACGTCGAGAAGATCGTCTTCCCGGTCTCGATCTACGACGCGGAGAACCGCTCGCAGAACTTCGGCCAGGTGCGGAACGCCTTCATCCGGATCGTCAACCAGGCCGGCGAGGCCGAGATCGCCCGCTACGACCTGAGCGAGGACGCCGCCACGGAGACCGCGATGGTCTTCGGCGAGCTCTACCGCAACGGCGCGGAGTGGAAGTTCCGCGCGGTCGGCCAGGGTTACGCGTCGGGCCTGGTCGGCATCGCCCAGGACTTCGGCGTCTCGGTCTGACGCCAGGGACGACACCACGGGCCGCGCCCGCGCCAGCAGCCGGGGCCGCGCGCCGGGGGGCGGGGGCCGCGGGTCGGGCCGGCGGGGGTGTCTA
>NZ_JBHYWP010000012.1:0-61301 GCF_042751845.1 Streptomyces sp. NPDC059398
CGACGCGACCCCGGGGGCGGCGGGCTGCGCGGGTTCGGGGGGGCGGGGCCACGACGACACCGAGGGGCCGTCGTCGGACCTCCTCTCCGAATTCCTGGCCGACCTCGCACCGGACGAACTGCTGGAGATGGAGACGGAGGGGACGGAGGGGCCCGGCGCGAACGGAAACGGCACGAACGGAAACGGCACGGCCAAGAGCGACGCGGTCAAGAGCGGCACGGACAAGAGCGACGCGAACAAGAGTGACGCGGTCAAGAGCGGCTCGCACGGAGACCGCGGGCGGCCGGCCGGCTCGCGGGGAGCAGCGCCCGAGCAGCCGGATCAGTCCGATCAGCCCGAGCCCGGGAAGCCCGAGCCCGGGTCCGCTCACGCCTCCCGGTCCGGGCCGGACGCCGGATCGGATGCCGGGCCCGGCTCCTGACGCGGCTCCTGACCGGACCCCGGACCGGGCTCCGGGCCGGAACCGGCGCCCGCTTCCGGGCCGGGCTCCGGCGGGTAGCGCTTCCGCAGCTCTCCGATCACCCCGAAGGCCGCCGCCGCCACCGGCACGGCGAGCAGCATCCCCAGGAGCCCCGCGACGCTCGCCCCGGCCGTCAGCGAGATCATCACCATCGCCGGGTGCATCTGGACCGTACGGCTCTGGATCACCGGCTGGAGCACATGCCCCTCAAGCACCTGCACCAGCAGGACCACGCCCAGCGCCCAGAGCGCGGTCACGAACCCCCGGTCGGCGAGGGCCACCAGCACGGCGACCGCACCTGAGATGAACGCACCGAGATACGGGATGTAGGCGCCGACGAAGACCAGCGCACCGAGCCCCAGCGCGCCCGGCACCCCCAGGATCAGCAGGCCGGCCGTGATGCAGATGGCGTCGATGAGCGCGATCAGCGTGGTGCCGCGCATGAACCCCTCGACCGCCTCGAAGGCCCGCCGGGCCATGGCCTCGATGGTGGCTCCGTGGCCCGGTGCGACGGCGTACGCGAGTCCGCGGGCGTGGTCCGAGTCGCGGAGGAAGAAGAAGGTGAGCAGCAGCGCCAGCACGCTGGTCGCGATGAACGTGCCGATCAGGCTGAGTCCGTTGAGCAGCCCGCCGGCCGCGTTCGCGCCGAACTTGCCGAGCAGGTTCTTGGCGTTGTCGGCGATGTTGGTGATGCCGTCCCCGGTGGCCACCCCGAAGTGGTCGGCGATCCACTTCCCGGCGTCCTTGAGCGAGGCGACGATCTGGTCCCCGGTGTCGATCAGCGCGGTGACGACGATGTACGCGGCCCCGCCGACCACGGCGACGAGCGCGACGCAGGTGAGTCCGGCCGCCAGGGAGCGGTTCAGCCGCATCCGGACCAGCCACCGGTGGACCGGCCCGAGGAGCGCCGTACCGAGCAGGGCCAGCATCACGGGGGTGACGGCGGTCTTGAGCGTGACACAGAGCCAGACCCCCACCGCCGCCACGCCCGTGACGAGCAGTGCGACGGCACACCAGGCAGCCAGACGTCGGGCGTGGACGGGGAGCAGCGGCTTCTGGGTATGCACGCCCCCAGCCGATCACGGGCGCCGGGCGACGGCTCGTTCGCCGGGGCCGGGCGGGTGGTGGGAGGGCTCCGGGCGCGGCGGCCGGTTCGGCTCAGCCGAGGACGTGGCCGCCGTCGACGGTGATGATCTGGCCGGTGACGTACGGGTTCGACATCAGGAACAGCGCCACAGCGGCCGCCTCCTCAGCCGTCCCGTACCGGCCCAGCGGCACGGACGCTCCGGCGGCGGCGATGGCCTCGTCCGTCTCAAGGCCGGGCAGCGAGCGCATCAGCGGGGTGTCGATCGCGCCGTAGCGGACGGCGTTCACGCGCTGCCGTGCCGGGGCGAGTTCGATGGCGAGCGCCCTGGTCAGCGCCTCCACCGCGCCGCCGACGGCCAGCGTGACGGACAGACCGGGCAGCGGGCGGGCCAGGAGGACGCCCGAGCTGAGGGTGAGCGATCCGCCCGCGGGCAGCCGCTCCGCCGCAGCACGGGCGAGGGCGAACGTCCTCCCCATGCCGTCGGCGGCCGCCGCGCGGACCCCGTCGTCGGACAGCCCGCCGAGGGGGCCCGGGGCCGCGTGGCCGCCGGCAGTGACGTAGACGTGGTCGACGCGGCCGGCGACGTCGAAGGCCGCGGCGATGGTGCGCTCGTCCCCGGCGTCGCCCGCGACGCTCAGGACGGCGTCGTCCTCCCCCGCCGGGGCGGCCTTCCGTACGTGGTCGACGGCGGACGCCAGCCGGTCCGGGTCCCGGCCGACCAGCACCAAGCGGGCGCCGACCGTGCGCAGCAGCGTGCCCGCTGCCAGCCCGATACCGGAGCTGCCGCCGACGACCACGATGGTCGCGCCGGCGAGGGACCCGGGCAGCGGAACGGTGGTGACGGGGGCGGGGGCGGGAGTGACCGCGGCGGCGTCAGTGCTCATGGGAAGCCCTTCCAAGCAATAAACCATCTGGTTGTTTTCCTCTTGCCGTGATGGTGCCTCGCGCGACGACCCGAGTCAACCGGATGGTTTAATACGGTCATGGCCTACGACGCCGAGGACACCAGAAGGCGGATCTTCGCGGCCGCCGCCGCCGAGTTCGCCGAGCGGGGCCTGGCGGGCGCCCGAGTGGACCGGATCGCGGATTCCGCCCGGGCCAACAAGCAGGCCATCTACCGCTACTTCGGCGACAAGGAACGGCTGTTCGCCGCCGTGGTCCGCGCGAAGCTGGACGAGGTCGGGGCCGCGATCTCCATCGACCCGGACGACGTCGCCGAGTCGGTCGGCCAGCTCTTCGACTGGCACCGCGAACACCCCGAGCTGATCCGGCTGCTCCTGTGGGAGGCGCTGGAGTCGACGGGATCAACGGGGGCGACGGGGCCGGACAGTGCGGGCGCCTCGGCGGGCGGGCACGGGGACGCCCCCGAGACCGGGCTCCGGGACGCCTTCCGCGCGAAGGCCGCGCGCCTCGCCCGCGCGGGCGACCGGGGGGCACCCGAGGACGTCCGGCTCCGCGACGCCCAGGACCTGCTGTTCTCCGTCATGAGCCTGATCTCATGGAACTTCGCCGTACCGCGGACATGCCGCGTCACCCTTGGCGAGGAGACGGACACGGCCGCGCTGGACCGCCGCCGCGCAGCCGTCATCGAGGCCGCCCGCACGCTGGCCGCGGCCGGCGGCCGCAGAGGGACCTGACGCGGCGCCGCCTCAAGTCGTCCTACAGCCCGCCCTCAGACATCCCGTGCACAGCCGGAACCGTGCCCAGCCGCCCGCGCTGGAAGTCCTCGAACGCCTGCTTCAGCTCGGCCTCGCTGTTCATGACGAACGGCCCGTAGTGCGCCATCGGCTCCCGTATCGGGCGCCCGCCGAGGAGGACGACCTCCAGGTCCGGGCTCTTCGCGTCCTGGTTCTCGTCCGCGCGGACGGTCAGCGACGAGCCCGCCCCGAACACCGCGGTCTGCCCGGTGCGGACCGGGCGGCGGTCCGCACCGACCGAGCCGCGCCCGGCCATCACGTACGCCAGGCCGTTGAAGTCCTCGCGCCACGGCAGCGTGACCTCGGCGCCCGGCCGTACCGTCGCGTGGATCATCGTGATCGGGGTGTGGGTGATCCCGGGGCCCTCATGGCCGTCCAGTTCACCCGCGATGACCCGCAGCAGCGCGCCGCCGTCGGCCGATGTGAGCAGCTGGACCTGGCCGCCGCCGATGTCCTGGTAGCGCGGGGCCATCATCTTGTCGCTCGCCGGGAGGTTCACCCAGAGCTGGAGCCCGTGGAAGAGCCCGCCGCTCACCACCAGCGACTCCGGCGGCGCCTCGATGTGCAGCAGGCCGGAACCGGCCGTCATCCACTGGGTGTCGCCGTCGTTGATGGTCCCGCCACCGCCGTTGGAGTCCTGGTGGACGAAGGTGCCGTCAATCAGATACGTGACGGTCTCGAAGCCGCGGTGCGGGTGCCAGGGAGTGCCCTTCGGCTCACCGGGCGCGTACTCCACCTCGCCCATCTGGTCCATCATGATGAACGGGTCGAGGTACTGGTAGTTGATCCCGGCGAACGCGCGGCGCACCGGGAACCCCTCGCCCTCGAAGCCCCCCGGCGCGGTGGAGACCGCGAGCACGGGGCGCGGCACGGCGCCGTCCGGCGCGTGGACGCGCGGCAGGGTCAGTGGATTCTCGACGGTCACGGCAGGCATGGCGGCCCTCCTGGCAGGATGCTCGGCATTCAAAGTAGTTGAACGGTGAACATCTAGCAAGGCATGGCCATTCCCGGGATCCTTCCGATCCCGTGGCCGACCTCGTGGCCGACCCCGTGGTTCAGGACAGTGCAGACCTGTTCATGCCGGTTCGGGCCGCTCCGGCTTCAGCCCGGAAATGGCCGGATCGAACCGCGTACGGGGAGCCTCAGCCGTACATCCGCCGCATCGCGAAGTCGACCATCTGCTCCACGGCCTTCGCGTCGAAGACCATCCGGTGCTCGCCCTCCATGTCGAGGACGAAGCCGTACCCGGTGGGCAGCAGGTCGATCACCTCGGCGCCGGTGATCACGAAGTACTTGGACTCCTTCCCGGCGTACCTGCGCAGCTCCTTCAGCGAGGTGAACATCGGGATCACCGGCTGCTGGGTGTTGTGCAGGGCGAGGAATCCGGGGTTGTCGCCGCGCGGGCAGTAGACCTTCGACGTGGCGAAGATCTGCTGGAAGTCCTCGGCGGCCATCGAGCCGGTGGTAAAGGCCCGCACCCCGTCGGCGAGCGAGGGCGGCGACGGCTCGGGGTAGAGCGGCTGATCCCCGTAGCCGGGCTGCGGCGCGGCGTACTGCTGCTGGGCGCCCTGGTTCGAGTCGTAGCCGTACATGCGCGCAAGAGTACTGAGTAAAGGGGTCCGGCCGCAGGGGCGGTCTCGTCACACTTGCCCGAAAGGGGTTGCGTCTTATTACTCGTGGGTAGCATCATCATAGCTACTTGCTGGTATTCGTTACAGGTATGCGTTACGAGAGGGCTGTCGCCATGGGGCACTACAAGTCGAATCTCCGCGACATCGAGTTCAACCTCTTCGAGGTCCTCGGCCGCGACAAGCAGTACGGCGCCGGGCCGTTCGCAGAGATGGACGTCGACACCGCGCGGAGCATCCTCGACGAGGTGGCCAGGCTCGCGGAGAACGAGCTGGCCGAGTCCTATGCCGACGCCGACCGCAACCCGCCGGTCTTCGACCCGGAGACCAACACCGCCCCCGTGCCTGACACCTTCAAGAAGTCCTACCAGGCCTTCATGGAGTCCGAGTACTGGCGGCTCGGCCTGCCCGAGGAGATCGGCGGCACCACCGCGCCGCGCTCCCTGATCTGGGCGTACGCGGAGCTGCTGCTCGGCGCCAACCCGGCGATCTGGATGTACTCCTCGGGTCCGGCCTTCGCCGGGATCCTCTTCGAGGAGGGCACCGACGAGCAGAAGAAGATCGCGGAGATCGCGGTCGAGAAGCAGTGGGGCTCCACGATGGTCCTCACCGAGCCGGACGCCGGCTCGGACGTGGGCGCGGGCCGCACGAAGGCCGTGCGGCAGGACGACGGCTCGTGGCACATCGAGGGCGTGAAGCGCTTCATCACCTCGGGCGAGCACGACATGTCGGACAACATCATCCACTATGTGCTGGCCCGCCCCGAGGGCGCGGGCCCCGGCACCAAGGGCCTCTCGCTCTTCATGGTGCCGAAGTTCGAGTTCGACTGGACCACCGGCGAACTGGGCGAGCGCAACGGCGTGTACGCGACGAACGTCGAGCACAAGATGGGCCTCAAGGCGTCCAACACCTGCGAGATGACGTTCGGCGACCGCCACCCCGCCAAGGGCTGGCTGATCGGTGACAAGCACGAGGGCATCCGCCAGATGTTCCGCATCATCGAGTTCGCCCGGATGATGGTCGGCACCAAGGCCATCGCGACGCTCTCGACCGGCTACCTGAACGCCCTGGAGTACGCCAAGGAGCGCGTGCAGGGCCCCGACCTCGCGCAGTTCATGGACAAGACCGCCCCCAAGGTCACCATCACGCACCACCCCGACGTGCGCCGCTCGCTGATGACGCAGAAGGCGTACGCCGAGGGCATGCGCACCCTGGTCCTCTACACGGCTTCCGTCCAGGACGCGATCCAGGAGAAGGAGGCCGCGGGCGAGGACGCCAAGGCGCTGCACGGCCTCAACGACCTGCTGCTGCCGATCGTGAAGGGGTACGGCTCGGAGAAGTCGTACGAGCAGCTGGCCCAGTCGCTCCAGACCTTCGGCGGCTCCGGCTACCTCCAGGAGTACCCGGTCGAGCAGTACATCCGGGACGCCAAGATCGACACCCTCTACGAGGGCACGACGGCCATCCAGGGCCAGGACTTCTTCTTCCGGAAGATCGTCCGCGACCAGGGCACCGCGCTGAACACCCTCTCCGAGGAGATCAAGAAGTTCCTCGCGGCCGGTCCCGGCGGCGAGGAGCTGACCGGCGCCCGTGAGCAGCTGGCCAAGGCCGCAGTGGACCTGGAGGCGATCGTCGGCGCGATGATCACCGACCTGACCTCGACCGGCGACGACGTCAGGAACATCTACAAGGTGGGGCTCAACACCACCCGCCTGCTGCTGGCTTCGGGCGATGTCGTCGTCGCGTACCTGCTGCTCAGGAGTGCGTCGGTGGCCGCCGAGAAGCTGCCGAACGCCTCCGCCAAGGATGTCGCGTTCTACCAGGGCAAGATCGCGGCCGCGAAGTTCTTCGCCACCGAGATCCTGCCCGGCGTGAGCACGCAGCGCGCCCTCGCCGAGACCGTCGAGACCTCGCTGATGGACCTGGACGAGGCGGCGTTCTAGCCGGCAGCCGGCAGCCGGTCCACGTCGGCCCCGCGGAGTCACGCGGGGCCGGCGCCGGATCTCGCAGTACCCCGGCGGAACCCCGTACCCCGGCGGAACCTCGCAGCGGCTCCGCGGAGCCGCGGTCATCCGCACGGCGGCGGCGCGGCCCCGGTCTCCCGGGGCGCACCGCCGCCGTGCGCTCTCACGGGCGCCCTCTCCGGGCGCGGGGGCCTGCGGGCGCGGGCGGTTGCGGCGTTGAGCACATGCGCCAGGACCTCGCCCAGCAGCACGGGCTCCCTGGTGTCGGCACCGTATTCGACCATGCGCCGATAGTGGCACCCGCCACTGACAGTGGCCGATCCGTCCCACATGTCCCATGCGCCCACCGGCCCCGCGGCCCCGTTCCCTTCCGGCGGGCGGGGCCGCAGCCGCGGTCGTTATGGTGGCTGCCATGAGCACCTCCGTCCGCTTCGACCGCGGCCACACCGACGACCTGATGAGCTTCCTCACGGCCAGCCCCTCGCCGTACCACGCCGTGGCGAACGCCGCCGGGCGGCTGGAGAAGGCAGGCTTCAGGCAGGTGTCGGAGACCGACGCCTGGGACGGGTCGACGGGCGGCAAATACGTGCTGCGGGGCGGCGCCGTCATCGCCTGGTACGTCCCGGAGAACGCGTCGCCGCACACCCCGTTCCGGATCGTCGGCGCCCACACCGACTCCCCCAACCTGCGGGTGAAGCCCCTCCCGGACAGCGGCAGCGACGGCTGGCGCCAGGTGGCGGTCGAGGTCTACGGCGGCACCCTGCTCAACACCTGGCTCGACCGGGACCTGGGCCTCGCCGGGCGGCTCACGCTGCGCGACGGCAGCCACCGGCTGGTCAACGTGGACCGGGCGCTGCTGCGCGTACCGCAGCTCGCCATCCACCTGGACCGCTCGGTCCACACCGACGGACTCAAGCTCGACAAGCAGCGCCATATGCAGCCGGTCTGGGGCCTCGGCGAGGTCCGGGAGGGCGACCTGCTGCGGTTCGTCGCCGACGAGGCCGGGGTCGCCGCCGACGACGTGACCGGCTGGGACCTCATGGTGAGCCCCGTCGAGGCACCCTCCTACCTGGGCCGCGACCGGGAACTCCTCGCCGGGCCCCGGATGGACAACCTCCTCTCGGTGCACGCCGCCACCGCGGCACTGGCCGCCGTCGCGACGGAATCCGCCTCCGGTTCCGGTTCCGCGACGGATGACGAGCCGTCACACATCCCGGTGATGGCCGCCTTCGACCACGAGGAGAACGGCTCCCAGTCCGACACCGGCGCCGACGGGCCGCTGCTCGGCACCGTCCTGGAGCGCTCCGTCCTCTCCCGCGGCGGCACCTTCGAGGACCGCGCCCGCGCCTTCGCCGGGTCGGTCTGCCTCTCGTCCGACACCGGCCACGCCGTGCACCCCAACTACAGCGAGCGCCACGACCCGACCCACCACCCGCGCGCCAACGGCGGACCGATCCTCAAGGTCAACGTGAACATGCGGTACGCCACCGACGGCAGCGGGCGGGCGGTGTTCACCGCCGCGTGCGAGAAGGCCGGGGTGCCCCTGCAGCACTTCGTGTCGAACAACTCCATGCCGTGCGGCACCACCATCGGCCCCATCACAGCGGCCAGGCACGGCATCAGCACCGTGGACATCGGCGTCGCGATCCTCTCCATGCACAGCGCCCGTGAACTGTGCGGGGCCGACGACCCGTACCTGCTCGCCAACTCCCTGGCCGCCTTCCTGGAGGGCTGACCGGGGGCCGGTCCCCGGCCGGGGACCGGCACGGGCCGCCGGCCCCGAACTCCACCGATCCGAAAGCATGTTGATTGACCGTTCCGGCCCCGGGTACGCGCCTTGTACGGACCGAACAGCCACAACGACTTCGGAGGCGAACACCGATGGGCCTTGGCGGCTGCATCATTCTTCTCGTGGTGGGGGGCATCCTCACCTTCGCGACCGACTGGCACATGAACGGGGTCAACCTCGACCTGGTCGGCATCATCATGATGCTCGTCGGTGTCATCGGCATCGCCGTCTACACCAGCGTCCTGCGCCGTCGCCGGCCGACGATGCCCACCGCGACCACGGTCGTCGAGGACGACCACCACCACCTGGGCTGACGGCCGGTCCACCCCGGTATCGCGCCGGTCAGCCGTCCATCCCCGCCAGCACCAGCGGCAGCCGGGCCACCCCCTCGTCCGTCACACGGACCGGGACGCCCCAGTCCTGCTGGTGCACATGGCAGGCCGGGTACTGGTTGGCCGGGTCGTCGTCGCAGGACGCGGCCATCGCCGACACATGGAGCACGCCCTCGGTGACCGAAGGGTTCAGCTCCACGTCCCGGAAGAGATCCGTACCGGAGCCGTCCCCGCCGGTGAGCAGCTCGGGCGGGGTCGCGGAGACCAGCAGCCGGGTGGAGGGCCCGTACCGGAGGTCAAGCTTCTGGCCCGCGGGGGCCTGGAAGACGACATCGATACGGAGCCTGCCCGGCGCCACATCGGTCGCGGCCCGCTGGGTGCGGTGGGCGACGCTCTCCACCCGTACCGCCTCGTCGGGCAGGCGCAGCCGGGTCAGCCGGTGGCGCGCGGACTCCACCACGACGATGTCGTCCCCGACCAGCACCGCGTCGCTCGGCTCCCGCAAGTCCGTTGCCAGCGTGGTCACTTCGCCGGTCGCCGGGTCATAGCGGCGCAGCGCGTGGTTGTACGTGTCGGACACCGCGACCGAACCATCCGGTAGCGCGGTGACCCCCAACGGGTGCTGGAGCAGCGCCTGTTCCGCGTCGCCGTCCCGGTGGCCGAAGTCGAAGAGCCCGGTGCCGACGGCGGTGTGCACCACGGCGCCCCCGGTGGCGTCCCGGTCGATCCAGCGCAGCGCGGACGTCTCGGAGTCGGCGATCCACAGCCGCTCCCCGGCGGCCGCGAGCCCGGACGGCTGCGCGAACCACGCGTCGGCGGCAGACCCGTCGACCAGCCCCTCGTTGGTGGTCCCGGCCGCCACCTCGACGGTGCCGTTCTCCGGGTCGTAGGTCCACAGCTGGTGGACACCGGCCATGGCGATCCACAGCCGCCCGTCGAACCAGGCGAGGTCCCAGGGCGACGAGAGCGCCACACCGAGCGCGGGCCCGCTGGTCGGCGAACCCTGCCACCACTGCTTGCCGGTCCCGGCGACGAGCGCGATCTCGCCGCTCTCCGGGTCGTACGTACGGATCGCGTGGTGGACGGTGTCGGCGACCGCGACCTTCCCGCCGGGCAGCAGCGCCAGCCCCTGCGGCTCGTTGAACACGCCCTCGCCGCCGATCCGCCGTACGACGGTCTCGCCGTCCGGCTCCAGCTCGACCAACTGGTGACGGGTGGTGTCCGACACCAGCAGATGGCCGTTCGGCAGCGCGATCGCCTTGCCCGGGAAGCGCAGATCGGTGGCGACCGGCTCCGGCGCCACATAGGGACCGTCGCCGCGCCGCAGCGTCCCCTTGGCCGCGTGCTCGGCCTCCAGCTCACCGACCAGCGTCTCGATGGCGTGCGCATGCCCCTCACCGGCGTGCTGGGCGACGACATACCCCTCGGGATCGATCACCACGAGCGTCGGCCAGGCCCGGACCGCGTACTGCTTCCAGGTGGCCAGCTCGGGATCGTCCAGGACGGGGTGGTGCACGCCGTACCGCTCGACGGCGTCGACCACGGCCTGGTGCTCGGCCTCGTGCACGAACTTCGGGGAGTGCACCCCGATGATCACGACGGTGTCGCTGTGCTGCTGCTCCAGCTCGCGCAGCTCGTCGAGGACGTGCAGGCAGTTGATGCAGCAGAAGGTCCAGAAATCCAGAATGACGATGCGCCCCCGCAGATCGGCGAGGGTGTACTGCTGCCCGCCCGTATTGAGCCAGCCACCCTTGCCGACCAGCTCGGGGGCGCGGACACGGGCACGACGGGGTGCGGGAGGGGGAGTCACATCGTTCATGGGGTCAAGGGTGCCACTCCTGGTGCTCTCTCCTGCGGCTCACCCAGCCCTGACCCCTGCTACCCGGCGCGGGTCACCCGCCCATGATCGGTGACCACGCGCCGGAAAAGATCGTGACCGGTGCGCCCCGCGTGCCGGAGAGCCCAGTCCTGTGCGGCTTCCTGGTCATGCTGGGGACCGGAGTCGGCCCCGCAGTCAGCAGCGGTACAGAACGCCTCGTGGACGACTCCACCCTCCGGAGCGTTCCGGATCGTGTGGGATACGAACCGGTACACCGTTCGTGTACTCATTGGTGCCCCTCCGTGGCGTCGCATGTAGACGTTGCAGTCGGACACCGTGGTCATGTCGCCCCCGCACGGGCACGGTCACGCACGTTGGCCAACTCCATGCAACCGGCACATCCGTCCACGGGTGTCGGCTCCAAGGCCGTTGGCCACAACGGTAGTTCTACCGGTGCACTGGGATACGTCCTGGGCTCGCTCATGAGGCGATCTTCCAGCCGTCGCCGAGACGGGGGAACCTCGTACGTTTCCCACTTCGGGACGTCCCACAGCAGGTAGAACGTCCCTGGAGCGTCCGCGTACAAGGGAGATCGCCATGCCGAACGAGCGTCTCCGGGCCGCCATGGCGTCCGGAGGATGGACGCACGGGAGCCTGGCCGAGTCGGTGGGAGTAGATCCCAAATCCGTGGAACGGTGGGTCAACCTTGGCCGCACACCACGGCGCGCGACAGCCCTGCAAGCTGCCGAGACCCTGGGTGAGGACGTACACGCGCTCTGGCCGATGCTGAGACAGGCACGCGCCGCGCGGGCCGTCAGCCCGGAACTTGTGGCGTTGTACGACCAGCGGGCGGACGTGCCCGTTTCCACGTACGTGGAGCTGTTCGCCCAAGCGCGGGAGCACATTGACGTACTGGTCTACGCGGGGGTGTTCCTGCATGAGGCGTACCCGCGCCTGAACGGCCTTCTCCGGGAGCGGGCCGCCGGGGGATGCGCGATCCGGATCGCCCTTGGGGACGCGGACGCGGAGAACGTGCGACAGCGGGGCCAGGAGGAGCAGTTCGGTCACGGGATCGAGAGCCGGTGCCGTCTGGCACTGATGCACTACCAGCCGCTTCTCCGGGTACCGGGCATTGAACTGCGGATGCACGGAACAACGCTCTACAACAGCCTGTACCGCGCGGACGATCAGGTGTTGGTCAATGCCCACGTGTGGGGCGTGAACGCGTACGGTGCGCCCGTGTGGCACCTTCGGCGCAGTGGCGACGGGGGCGTGTTCGACGCCTACGCGAACAGCTTCAACGCCGTGTGGGAGACAGCGCGGACCGTGGAAGGGTGAGCCGGTGGCACGCACCGAGTATTACGACGATCCCAACGCCCCCCACCCCAACAGCTTGGTCGTAGCGGCCTCCGCCGTCGTCACCGACGAGCGGGGCCGCATCCTGCTTCAACGACGCCGGGACAACGATCTGTGGGCGCTGCCGGGCGGCGGCATGGACATGGACGACTCCCTGCCCGGTGCGGCCGTGCGCGAGGTCAAGGAAGAGACGGGTCTCGACGTGGAGATCACGGGGCTCGTCGGCACCTACACAGACCCGCGCCACATCATCGCGTACACGGATGGGGAGGTACGGCGGCAGTTCAACGTGTGCTTTCGCGGCCGCGTCGTCGGTGGGACGTTGGCCATCTCTGAGGAGAGCACGGAACTCCGATTCGTGGACCCGGGCGAGGTGAGTGAACTGCCCATGCACCACACCCAGCGGCTGCGCATCCAACACTTCCTGGAGAACCGGCCGACGCCCTACCTGGGATAGCCGCGGTCGGCAGTCAATCTGTACGGACGTCCCGACCGGTCCAGCTTCCACACGCACAGGGTGTCGCCCTCCCGCATGCGCGACGGGGTGCGGGAGGGGGAGTCACATCGTTCATGGGGTCAAGGGTGCCACCCGGGCCGGTGTGACCTGCGGCATATGGCCCGCCGACCAGGCAGCACGGGGGCGGCGACGTCCGGCGGCCCCTCTCATAGAAGTTTTGTTAGAGTTCCGGTATGGGCGAAGCGAGCGGAAGCGAAACGGTCTACCCCCCGGGCGAGGGCCCCACGATGTCCGTCTCCGTCTCCGTACATGAGGGCACCATCTCGGCCGTCCGGGCCCGCGTCGGCAAGCGCGGGGTCTCCCCCTATGTCGAGGCCGCCATCCAGCGCCAGATCGAACGCGACAGCCTCGCGGAGCTGATCGCAGCGAACGAGGAGCTCCACGGCCCGCTGACGCCCGAGGAGATCGAGGCGGCCGAGCGGGAGATGTTCGGCTCCACGCGGCCGGGCGCCGAGCGGGCCGCGTGAGCGGTACCTGGGTGCTGGACAGTCAGGCCCTGTCGCTCTACCTCGGCGCGGACCGCGCCATGACGGCGAGGCTGGCGGCGGCCCTGCGCCACGACGTACGGGTGGTGACCAGCGCGGTCACGCTCGTCGAGGCCGACCCACAGGGGGCACACCGGGGCCGCATGGACTGGGCGCTGTCGCGGCTGACGGTGGAGCCGGTGAGTAAGGAGACAGCCGCCGGCGCCGTCCGCCTCCTCCGCGAGGCAGGGCTCGGCGGCGGCCACGAGTACGCGCTGGACGCGATCGTCGCCGCCACCGCGCGGGCCGCCTCCGGGCCCGTCACCGTCCTGACGTCCGATGTGGACGGCCTGGCGCCTCTGTGCGGCAGGAGCGTCACCGTGCTCAAGGTCTGACTCTCCGCGCCGAGTTGGCCCGGCCCTGCCCCGGTGCGGCGCCCGGCGGTAACGTCATCCGCATGAAATTCCTGGTGCGGGACCGTATTTTCGACATCGGCGACGACTACTGGATCGAGGACGAGAACGGCCACAAGGCGTATCTCGTCGACGGCAAGGTGATGCGCATCCGCGACACCCTTGAGCTGAAGGATCTCGACGGGCGGGTGCTGATCACGCTCAAGGAGAAGCTGATCGCCATCAGCGACACGATGACCCTGAAGCGGGACGGCGAGGAGCTGGCCACCGTCAGGAAGAAGAAGCTCACCCTGCTGCACGACCACTACCGCGTGAAGCTGGTCGACGGCACCGAGCTGGAGGTCAGCGGGAACATCCTGGACCGCGAGTTCGCGGTCGAGTACGAGAACGAGCTGCTGGCCGACATCTCGAAGAAGTGGTTCAGCGTCCGTGACGCGTACGCGGTGAACGTGGTCCGCGAGGACTCCGACCCGGCGCTGATGATCGCCATCGCGGTCTCCGTGATCCACATGCACGAGAAGGAACACGAGAAGGAGCACCAGGACTGAGGACTGAGGGCTGGGCCCGAGGAGGGCGCGAGGTCTGAAAGCTGCCGGTCTGAGCTTTCTTTTCTGTCCTGCATCTTCGCAGCGTGACTTGAACGGGGGTCGCTCGCCCTGGGATTCGCTCACCCGGGGATTCGCTCACCCGGGGATTCGCTCACCCGGGGATTCACCGACGCAGGGGCGGCCTTCGTCTGATCCCGTGCTCCGGCCGAGGTGCACGGGACCACGACGAAGGCCGTGCGAGCGGGCTGCCGCACCCCCGCCCCCCACGCGCGACTTCCCGGACTGTGCAGCGTGGTGGCTATCGCTGCACGGTGTGTGTCTTTCGGCCATTGGCCGGGATCGCCCATTCTGCCGTTAACGCAGAGTTCCGCCTGCCTTCGCCGCCCGACTTCCCGCCATGTGCGAGGTCGCTCCCGCGGATGCAGCGCAGTCCGCTGAGGACGCAGATGGCAGCAGGGCCCCGCCCCCCTCCACCGCCAGGCACGACTCTCCTGGAGGCAGACGTACGGGGTGCGGCCCAGAAAGGACCCCATGAGCGCCGAAAGCATAGAAGCCCGCCCTCGGGACGAAGCCCTTGCCGGAGAAGGAGCTGCGCTGCCGGAGGGCAGAGGCGCCTTGCGAGGCACGATGGGAACGCTGCAGCTGGCACTGACCGTGCTTGCCATGTCGGCGCCCATTGGCAATGTCACCGGAGTACTGCCCCTTGGAATCACAAGAGGTAATGGCATTGGAACTCCGATGATCTATGCCTTCGTCGGTCTCATCTTTCTGCTCTTCGCAGTCGGATTCACCACGATGACCCGCAACCTGACCAAGCCAGGCGCTTTCTACACGTACATCACCGCAGGACTCTCGAAGACCGTGGGCCTCGGATCGGGATTCCTGGCCGCCTTCACCTATCTCGTGTACATGGTGGGGACCTATGCGTTCTTCGGCGTCTCGGTCGAGAACGTACTCAAAGCCTTCGATCTCCCCACCGCCCCCTGGTGGATCTGGGGCGCGATATGTTGCGGCATCATCACAGCCCTGGGGCACTTCAATGTGGAACTCTCGGGTAAAGTCCTCGCATTTTTCATGGTCATCGAAGTCGCACTGGTCATGATGTTCAACGTGCCCGTGCTCTTCAGCGGCGGGCCGCACGGCTACCAAATCCAGTCCTTCGAACCGACCCACATATTCGGGGGAGATCTCGGGGTCGCCACACTCTTCGCCATCTCGTGTTTCATGGGGTTCGAGTCATCGGCCATCTACCGGGACGAGGTCAAGCAGCCCGAGCGGACGATTCCCCGGGCGACCTACCTCGCGATCGGCGGACTCGCGGGCTTCTACATCCTCACGTCCTGGGCGCTCGTGACGTTCTGGAGCCCGGACCGGGTCGCGGCGGCCGGGGCGGACAATCCGACGTCCCTGTTCAACGGCGGCTTCCGCCACTACATGGGCGGCACCGTCGCACAGGCCATGACCGCCCTGGTCGTCACCAGCGTCTTCGCGGGCGCGCTCTCCACCCACAACTCTCTTTCGCGCTACCTCTACTCCCTGGGCCGCGACCGCATCCTTCCGGGCTTTCTCGGACGCGCACACGGCCGGCACGGGTCCCCGGCCAACGCCTCCGCCATCTCCACGCTACTGGCGGTCGTCTGCACTCTGCCCTTCCTTCTCGGGGGCATCGACGCAGTGAAGATGTACTCCTCCATGTTCGCCCTGGGTACGTTCGCGCTGCTGATGCTGTTCACGCTCACCACGCTTTCCGTACTGCGGTATTTCCGCGTCATCGAGCATCGCGAGCAGGTCTGGAACACGTTGTTCGCACCGATACTGGCCCTGGCCGGCCTTCTGCTGCTCCTGGCCCTGACCTCGGTCCACTACGCGATGTCGATCGAGGCGCCACAATGGCTCGCCTATGGCCAGCAGTTGCTGCTGGTGGCCATCCTCATCGTCGGTGCTCTCCTCGGGATGCGGTGGCGGAAGACCCGCCCCGACGTATACCTGAGCATCGGACGCAGCGAAGCGGAGACGTCCGGAGCGGAGACGTCCGGCCGGAAGACGTCCGGCCGGAGGACGTGAGAAACCTCAGGGCCTCGGTCGGCCCGGCGTCGCGTCGGGCATACGCTCACGTCCACGATCACGAACAGGGAGAACCAATGACTCGCGCCCTCTATCTCTACGGAGGATGGCCGGGGCACAACCCCTACGGCGTCGCGGAATGGACACGCGCTCTGCTCGACGGACTCGGATTCGAGGTCGAAGAATCGAACGACATCTTCGTCCTCGACCAGGACCTCACTCGCTATGACGTCATCCTCAACAACTGGAACAACGCACTCCTCAGCGAGACGCTGACCGCCTCACAGGAATCCGCTCTGCTCGGAGCTGTCGAAGCCGGAACCGGGTTCGTCTCCTGGCACGGCGGGGGAGCCGCGTTCCGGGGCAGCGTGATGTATCACATGATGCTCGGTGCCGATGTCTTCCATCACCCGGCCGGAGAAGGAGTACGCCACCCGTACCCCCTCCTCGTCGTCGACAGGAACCACCCGGTCACCCAGGGGGTGGAAGACTTCCGGGCGGCGAGCGAGCAGTACTACATGAACGTCGACCCGCGGAATCATGTGCTCCTGGAGACCGTGTTCGACGGTCAGCACATGCCCTGGCTCGAAGGACAGCGCATGCCGCAGGCCTGGACCAAGGAATGGGGCGCGGGCCGCGTCTTCTACAGCGCGTTGGGCCACTACCTCGACGACCTGACCGCGGAGCCTGTGGAGCGCCTCATGCGCCAGGGGATCGCCTGGGCCAGCAGGAACCGCTGACTCGCCCGTGCCCGCCGCCCGGCCGCCGGACACGGCCTACGGATTCGCCCCGGGATACGGGGATGCGGGCATCCGGGACGAGGTGCCGAGAAGGTCGAGCGCGCGCAGCGCCAGGGACAGACCTGCGCGCACCTCAGGATCGTCGACGGATCTGCCCAGAAGGCCGTTGAGGCGCTCAATGCGGTAGTAGAGCGTGCGCCGCTGGATGTAGAGCGCCTCGGCGGCACGGGACTTGTTGCCGTCCGCGGCGAGGTACGCCTTCAAGGTGGGCAGGAGCGGATTCGTCTCGGATCCGTCATGAGTGAGCAGCGGGCCGAGTTCGTCATCGACGTACCGCCGCAGCTCGGGCCCGTCCGCCAACGCGACCAGCAGGCGCAGGACACCCAGGCGGTCGAAGTGCAGGGTGGCCGGACTGGAGCGGGTCTCGGCGACCGAGGCGGCCGTGCGGGCCTGCCGTACGGCGTCGGTGAGCAGGGCGGGCGGGCCGCTGCGGCTCACCCCGCCCCGTGCCCCGCAGGTGTCGAGCCGAGCGGCGAATTGCTGTACGGACAACTGCTTCGTCAGCCCGGTGATCGCAACGACATGGTCGCCGGTGTCCGCGACGACGGCCGGCAGCTTCAGGTCCTTGAGCACCGAGTCCAGGAGCAGACCGGCCGAGCCCTCGGCGCCGGGGTCCTTGCTCAGCACGGCTACGGCCAGGGGGCGGTCCCGCAGATCCCGCCCCACCTTGAGCGCGCGGTCGACGAACTGTTCGCCGGTGAGGTCGCCCAGAAGCAGCCGGTTGATCAGCGAACTCTGCCGGTGGGAGGCGCGTGCGCCGCTTTCCCGGTCACCGAGCAGGGCGATGGCGATCGTGTCGGCGGCGCGATCGAGTGCGTAGGCATGGACATCCACCAACGGACCGTCGCCGTGGAAGACATGGATCCACCCCCACGCCTCGCCCCGCAGGACGACCATCCGCCGGGTGCAGCCGGGCTCGTCATGGGACTGGACCATGTGCGAGCGACTGTGCCCGCCGGGGGTGTCGCCCCGGTGTGCCATCCGGGCGTGCAGCCCCCAGTTCTTCATCAGCCGGTCGGTGCCTGCCGTTCCGCCCGCATAGGCCATGACCTGGTGATCCGTGTCCTCCAGGACCACGGGAGAGCCCACATGGTGGGCCAGCGCTTCGGTGAACGACACATGGCTCCGGCTGGCCAGCAGCAGCTGGATGAAGTCGTCGTTGAGCCGCTGGAACGAGAGGAGATCGGAATTCCTCTCATCGGTGACCAGCTCATGCACCTGGGCCGACACCTCGACGAACGGCAGCTCGTCCGCCAGGCCGATCAAGGGGAAGTCCAGTTGCTTCGCTTCGTCGATGAGGGCGGGGGGCATGGAGGTGAACACTCGGCCGCCGAGCTCCAGGATGAGGGCCGCCGCTCCGGACTCGCTGACTTCACGGAGGTAACGCCGCTGATCGCCTGCGCTGCGCCCCACGCCGAGTCCCGCCGTCAGGAGGAGTTCCCCGCCCGTCAGGAACTGACCGATGTCCGGAATCTCCACGGGGTGCACCCAGCGGACGGTGCGGTGGAGCTGGTCCTCACCGGCGTGGACCTGCACGGTCGTACGGCTGAAGACCTCCAGCTGCAGGGCAGCCGCAACAGACAGAGCCATGACAGGACCTCTTCAGACCGGCGATTGTTCGACGGGTAACGGCGGGCCCCCGGGGCCTGAGGACAGGACGACCGGAGAACGAGAGGGGCTTCTCCCACTCGCGGGGGGGGGGGCGCCACTGGCGCGTCGACAGCATGTTCACAACCAACGGATTCACGCCAACCCGGCACCATCCTGCACCGAAGGGCCACCGAACAGCCCTTGCACGAATGATGCAGCGTATCGAGCAATTCTTGCACACGCTGTGTCTGCCGTGGCTCTGTGTGCGCTCCCATGCTGGTGTGCAGCCACCACGTGACGACACCCGCCCGGCGGACGACCAACAGCTCCCTGCAGCCGTCACGCACATGGTGCCCCACACGCGAACACGCAGCGTGAGAGCCCCTTCCAGGAGGACCCATGAGAGCCGCTGTTGTCTCCCGACCGTCCGGATCATTCGACATGGCCGACCTGCGCACCCCCCGCCCCGGGCCGGGAGAGATCTTGGTGCGGGTCGCGGCCTGCGGCGTCTGCCACACGGATCTCCATGTCCAGGACGGCTCTGTCGCCTTCCCCTTTCCCGCGGTTTTCGGCCATGAGATCTCCGGCACGGTGGCCGAGGTGGGAGCCGGCGTCGAGCACCTCGGCGAAGGCCAGAGCGTCGTCGGCGCCTTCATCATGCCGTGCGGAGCCTGCGCCATGTGTACGTCGGGACGCGAAGAGCTGTGCGAGCCCTTCTTCGCGCACAACCGACTCAAGGGCACGCTCTACGACGGCACTACGCGCTTGTTCGACGCGAATGGCGACCCCGTCTGGATGTACTCGATGGCCGGACTGGCCGAGTACGCCGTACTGCCCGCGCTCGGTGCGGCCCCGCTCCCCTCCGGCAGCCACCTCAAGGACTCGGCGATCCTCGGCTGTGCGTTTCTCACCGCCTACGGCGCGCTGGTCCACGTGGGAGAACTCCGCCAGGGCGCTCCAGTCGTGATCATCGGCGCCGGAGGCGTCGGTCTCAGCGCGGTGGCGGTGGCCAAGGCGCTGGGAGCCGGCCGGATCGTCGCCGTCGACATCGCCGACGACCGGCTCGGCGCCGCCCTGCGTCTGGGAGCGACGGAAGTGGTCAACGCCTCCACGACCGACGCGGTCGAAGCGGTCCGCGACATCACGGGCGGAGGATCCAGCCTCGTCCTTGAGGCCATTGGGCAGCCCGCCACCTTCCGGCAGGCCACCGAGATGGCCGCCGACGGCGGCCGGTGCGTGGTGATCGGGATCGCGCCCGCCGGCCGCACCGCCGAGGTCGAGATCACGCGGATCGTCCGCCGCAAGATCCAGATCTGCGGCTCCTTCGGCGGAAGGCCCCGCAGCGACCTGGCCCACCTGGGACAACTCGTGGCCGACGGCCGGCTCGACCCCGGGGCGCTCATCAGCCGGCGCTTCCCGCTGGAACGCGCCGACGAGGCCTACCGCCTGCTCAGCGAAGGAAAGATCGTCGGCCGCGCCCTCATCGAGGTCCAGGTCTAGGCCGTGTCCGGCCCCGCTCCCACCCGTACCAGCAAGGGACTCAGAACATGGCACTCACCCTGCACCACTGGCGAAACGGCAGCGTCCACGAAGGCGCCGCCGACCGTTTCGCCGACGTCACCAACCCCGCGACAGGCGAGACCACTGCCCGCCTCGCCCTCGCCGACGAGAGCGACGTCAACGAGATCATCGGCGCCGCCGCCGCGGCCTTCCCGGCCTGGCGTGACACCTCGCTGGCGGCGCGCACCCGCGTCCTCTTCCGCTTCCGCGAACTGCTGAACGAGCGCAAGCCCGAGCTCGCCGAGATCATCACGTCGGAGCACGGCAAGGTGCTCTCCGACGCACTCGGCGAGGTCAGCCGCGGCCAGGAGGTCGTCGAGTTCGCGTGCGGCATCGCACACCTCCTCAAGGGCGGGTTCACCGAGAACGCCTCCACTCGCGTCGACGTCCACTCCGTGCGCCAGCCGCTGGGCGTCGTCGGCATCATCACGCCCTTCAACTTCCCGGCCATGGTCCCCCTGTGGTTCTTCCCGATCGCCATCGCGGCCGGGAACACCGTCGTACTCAAGCCCAGCGAGAGGGTGCCGAGCGCCGCCCTGTGGCTGGCGGAGCTGTGGAAGGAGGCCGGGCTGCCCGACGGCGTGTTCAACGTCCTGAACGGTGACAAGACCGCCGTGGACGGTCTGCTCACGCACCCGGACGTGGACTCCATCTCGTTCGTGGGGTCCACTCCCATCGCCCGGTACGTGTACGGGACGGCCGCCGCGCACGGCAAGCGTGTCCAGGCGCTGGGCGGCGCCAAGAACCACATGATCGTCCTGCCCGACGCGGACCTCGGCCTGGCAGCCGACCAGGCGATCAACGCCGGCTTCGGCTCGGCCGGCGAACGCTGCATGGCCATCTCCGCGGTGGTCGCGGTCGGCGGTATCGCCGACGAACTGGTCGCGAAGATCAAGGAGCGCACGTCGAAGCTGCGCACCGGCGACGGCACCCGCGGCTGCGACATGGGCCCGCTGATCACCGCCCAGGCCCGGCAGCGCGTCTCCGGCTACATCGACGCCGGGGAGAAGGCGGGCGCCTCGGTCGTCGTGGACGGCCGCACCGTCCGGCCCGACGCGGAGGGCGAGGGCTTCTTCGTCGGCCCCACGCTCTTCGACCATGTCACCACCGGCATGAGCATCTACACCGACGAGATCTTCGGCCCGGTGCTCTCGGTGGTCAGGGTCGACTCGTACGACGAGGCCGTGCGGCTCGTCAACGCCGGCCCGTACGGCAACGGGACCGCGGTCTTCACCAACGACGGTGGCGCCGCACGGCGGTTCTCCCAGGAGATCAAGGTCGGCATGGTCGGCATCAACGTGCCGATTCCGGTCCCGATGGCCTACTACTCCTTCGGCGGGTGGAAGCACTCGCTGTTCGGCGACAGCCACGCTCACGGCACCGACGGCGTCCACTTCTTCACCCGGGGCAAGGTGATCACGTCCCGCTGGCTCGACCCCAGCCATGGCGGCATCAACCTCGGCTTCCCGCAGAACGCCTGAGACAGGCACGTCCGTCAGCCGGGCCGCATCGCCGGCCGCTGATCCGTGGACGGCGCTGACTCCGCCCCCTTCCCGCCCTCCGGCCGAGCCCTGTGGCTTGTCCGCTCCGAAACACGAGGAGACGCAGCCGTGCCTGTCGTTCTCAAGTCCGCGCCGGCCAAGAACACGGTCCGCGCCAGCCGCCCGGATGTCGTCGACACCGTGGCCGAGGTCATCGCCGATGTGCGGGCCGACGGCGACGACGCCGTCCGCCGGTACTCCGCCAAGTTCGACTCCTGGGCCCGGGACTCCTATCGGCTCAGCCCGCAGGAGATCCACTCCATCGTCTCCACAGTGCCCACCTCCGTCCTGGACGACCTGCGTTTCGTACAGCAGCAGGTGCAGAACTTCGCCCAGGCGCAGCGTGACTCGCTCCACGACTTCGAGACCGAGCCCCTGCCCGGTGTGTTCCTGGGGCAGCGCAACATACCCGTCACCGCGGCGGGGGCCTATGTGCCCGGCGGACGCTACCCGCTGACGGCCTCGGCCCACATGACGATCGTGACGGCGAAGGTCGCGGGCGTGGCGCGCGTGGCCGCCACCACCCCGCCCAACCAGGGCACGCCGCCGCCCGTCAGCGTTGCCGCGATGCATCTGGCCGGCGCCGAGGAGATCTACGTGCTCGGCGGGGTCCAGGCGGTGGCCGCGCTCGCCCTGGGCACCGAGACGATCGCCCCGGTCAACATGCTGGCCGGTCCCGGGAACGCCTATGTCGCCGAGGCGAAGCGGCAGTTGTACGGCGAGGTCGGCATCGACCTGTTCGCGGGCCCCACCGAGGTCCTCATCGTCGCCGACGAGACCGCCGACCCCTTCACGGTCGCCGTCGACCTGCTCAGCCAGGCGGAGCACGGCCCCGACTCCCCCGCGGTGCTCATCACCACTTCCCCCGAGGTCGGCCGGCGCACCCTTGAGTACGTCGAGGAACTGCTGCCGGGACTGCCCACCGGAAAGGTCGCCGGTGCCGCATGGCGTGACCACGGCGAGGTCATCCTCGTCGAGAGCCAGGAAGAGGCCTTCGCCCTGGCCGACACCTACGCCAGCGAGCACGTACAGATCTTCACCGCCGAGCCCCGCGACGCCCTCACCGGCATGCGTGACTACGGTGCGCTCTTCCTGGGCCAGGACACCTGCGTGCCCTACGGCGACAAGGTGATCGGCACCAACCATGTCCTGCCGACCATGGGCGCCGCCCGCTACACCGGCGGCCTGTGGGTCGGCAAGTACCTCAAGACCGTCACCTACCAGGAGGTCAGGGACAAGGCCAGCAGCGCGCTGCTGGGGGAGATCTGCGGCCGCGCCTCGCGGCTGGAGAACTTCGAGGGGCACGCCCGCTCGGGCGATCTGCGGGCCGCGCGCCACGGTGGGACTCCCCTGTCGTGGACCGACCGGGACGTCCGTCCCGGCGGAACCCGGCGGTAGCCGTGTCCGCCGAGGTCTCAGCGATGTCCGGGCGGAGCTGTCGTACCGCGCACGACCAGTTCGGTCGGCAGGAAGATCTCCTGCGGCTCTCCGCCCTCGATGACATCGAGCAGCAACCGGGCGGCCTGACGTCCCTTGTCGACCAACGGCTGTCGCACCGTGGTCAGTCGGGCCCCGGCCGCCGCAGGAAGATCGTCGAAGCCGGTCACCGAGAGGTCCCCGGGAATGCTCAGGCCGCGGCCGCGCGCCACGCCCATCGTGGCCAGAGCGAGGACATCCGTGGCGGCGAGCACGGCCGTCACCGGCCCGGCGTCGAGCAGGGCTTCGGCGGCCGAAACGGAGGCGGCTTCGTTGAAGCCGCCTGCCTCGATCACGGTGGCCGACGCCCAGGGCACACCGGCCGCACGGAAGGCTGCGGCGAAACCCGCCAGCCGCTCCCGCATGACCCGGTCGCGTGCCTGGCGGCGCCTGGCGGGGGACACCGGACCGCGGTGCCCGTCGGGCACCAGCCGGTCGACGAGAATCCCGACCGACCGGTGCCCCAGGGCGAGCACGTGGGCGGCGGCCGAGCGGGCGGCCTCCCGGTCCCGGACGCCGATCCACGCCAGCCCGCCCGGGTTCGGCCCGTCGATGACCACCACCGGCAGCTTCCTGCGCAGCACGGTCTCCACCGCGGGGTGGCCCTCCGGCATCGCATAGGCCAGGAAGCCGTCGACCAGACCCCGCAGCACCACCCCCGAGCGCTGCGCCGGCTGGTCCGACTCCAGCGGGCACGGCAGCAGGGTGAGCGCGGTCTCCGCCACTTCTCCCGCCTCGGAGATCCCCTTGAGGAGGGCGCTGGTGGCGGGGTCGTCGAAGGCGTACGGCAGCGAGTCGGTGATCATCAGGCCGATGGCGCCGACCTGCCCCGTGCGCAGGGTCCGGCCTGCCGAATGGGGACCGACGTAGCCGAGCCGGTCAGCGACCTGGAGGATGCGCTCCCGCTGGGCGGCCGAGAGCTTCTCCGGCCGGTTGTAGGCGTACGAGATCGCCGCCTGGGAGACGCCTGCCGCCTGGGCGACATCTCGCATCGTGACCACGGTCCCCGCTTCCCCTCGCTCGCCCGGCGCACGGTCAACCTTACCGAGGCACCCCTGTTCACAGGGCATCGGTCCGGGCCCGCGCAGCGGTTGACAGCGCAGGTCGCGGTGTTAACCTCGCCTCTAGTTAATCGAATAACCAAAGTAGTTAATCGAATAACCAAAGGGTGGTCGCGCCGCCCCTCCGGTCGGCGGACACCCCTCCCGGTGACGTCGGAGCAACGGCTTCCGCACCTCGGCCGACGCCCTCCCCCTGTTCTGCAGCAGGTCCTCCGCACACTCCAGATCTCCAGCGAGGGATGAACTCCCATGAGTGGAAAACGAACTCCCCCCGACGGCGGCCCCACCAGGACGCGCTACGACTTCGTGATCGTCGGCTCCGGCATGGGCGGCGGCGCCATGGCGTACGCGCTCAAGGACACCGGGGCCAGCGTGCTGCTCGTCGAACGCGGCGACTTCCTGCCGCAGGAGAAGCAGAACTGGGACGCCGGAGCCGTCTTCCGGCGCAAGCGCTATCAGAACGCGGAGCAGTGGTACGGCGTCGACGGCAGGGCCTTCACGCCCGGCAACTACTACTACGTCGGCGGAAACACCAAGCTCTACGGCTCCTCACTGGTCCGCTTCCGCCGCGAGGACTTCAAGGCCACCGAGCACGCCGACGGCACGTCGCCGGAGTGGCTCTTCCGGTACGAGGACCTGCAGCCCTACTACCTGCGCGCCGAGGAGCTGCTGCGGGTCCACGGCGACCAGCACGACGACCCCACGCTGAAGCGGTCCGAGCCCTTCCCCTACCCGCCGCTCGGGCACGAGGGCACGGTCCAGGAAGCCGCCGACGCCCTGACCCGGATGGGGCTCACCCCGTCGAACCTCCCGATCGGCATCGACCTGCGCGACGGCGGACGCTGCATCCGCTGCGCCTTCTGCGACGGTTTCCCCTGCCGCGTCCTGGCCAAGTCCGACGCCGACGTCACCTTCGTCCGCCCCGCCCTGGCGTCCGGCTCCGTGGAGCTGGTCACCAACGCCCACGTCACCCGCGTCCGCACCGACGACTCCGGCCGACGGGCGACCGGCGTCGAGCTGACGCACAACGGGGCGTCGGTCAGCGTCGGCGCCGACACCGTCGTCGTGTCCGCCGGCGCTGTCAACTCGGCCGCCCTGCTGCTCCGTTCGGCCAACGAGCGGCACCCCGACGGCCTCGCCAACTCCTCCGGCACGGTCGGACGCCACTACATGGTGCACAACAACACCGTCATGGTCGCCGTCCACCCCACCCGGAAGAACAACGTCGAGTTCCAGAAGACCCTCTACTTCAACGACTTCTACACCAGGGGAACGGACGACCACCCCTACCCGCTCGGACACGTCCAGCTCATCGGCAAGCTCCAGGCGGAGATGCTGGCCGGCCAGCGCCCCGGCATCCCCCAGTGGGCGCTCGGCTACGCCGCCCACCGCAGTCTCGACTGGTGGCTGTTCACCGAGGACCTGCCCGATCCGCGGAACCGCATCACCCTGACGCCCGAGGGCGGCATCCAGGTCGCCTGGAAGCCCAACAACGTCCGCGCGCACGAGGTCCTGGTCCGGGAGACGAAGAAGATCCTGCGCCGCATGGGGTACCCGCTGGTCTTCAGTCAGGGCACCGGCATCGAAGTGAACTCGCACCAGGCGGGCACCGTCCGCTCCGGCGCCGACGCGGCCGACTCCGCCCTGGATGCCGACTGCCGTTCCCACGACGTCGAGAACCTCTACGTCGTCGACTCGTCCTTCTTCCCGTCGCTGCCGGTGATGAATCCGGCGCTGACCATCGCCGCGAACGCACTGCGCGTCGCCGACCGCATCACCGGAACCACCCAGCAAGCAGCCCCCGCCCAGCACCCGACCAAGAGGTAGAGACATGTCCAGGCTCACCGGCGGCCAGATCGTCGTCGATTACCTGATCCGCGAAGGCGTCGAGAAGGTCTTCGCCGTCCCCGGGCACGGCAACACCGCCCTCATCGACGCCTTCGTCGACCGCAAGGACGAGATCGAAGTCATCCCGGCCATGCACGAACAGGGCGCCGCCCACATGGCCGACGGCCACTACCGGGCCACCGGCAGGATCGCCGCCTGCTGTACGTCCATCGGCCCGGGGGCGACCAACACCCTCACCGGGCTGACGACCGCGTTCGCCGACTCGCAGCCGTTCCTGCTGATCACCGGCGCCGTGCACACCTACATGGAGAACCACGGCGTCCTGCAGGAGATCGACCGCCCGCACGGCAACAACTTTCCCCGTATGGCCGAGCCCGTCGTCAAGCGGTGGTGGCAGCCCAGCCGCGTCGACCAGCTCCCCACCGTGCTGGCCCAGGCCTTCAACACCATGTACGAAGGCCGCCGCGGCCCCGTCCTGCTCGACATCCCCCAGGACCTGCAGGCCGAGTACGGCGACTACGAACCCGGGCAGCCCCGGATGCGCCGCGCGCACGGCCGCACCGCCGGCGACCCCGAGCGCATCGCCGAGGCCGCCGCGCTCCTGGCCGCCGCCGAGCGCCCGGTCATCCTGGCCGGCGGCGGTGTCATCGCGGCGGAGGCCACCGCCGAACTGCTCGCCGTCGCCGAACGTCTGGGGGCCCCGGTCACCCACTCCTTCATGGGCAAGGGCGCTTTCCCCGCCGACCACGACCTGTACGCCTGGCCCTGTGGCGACATGGGGTCGATCTCCGGCAACGGCGTCACACGCACCGCCGACGTGATCCTCGCGGTCGGCTGCCGCTTCAGCGACCGCATCACCTCCTCGTACAAGCCGGGCGTCACCTTCAACATCCCGGACACCAAGCTCGTCCAGATCGACATCGACGGCTTCGAGATCGGCCGCAACTATCCCGCCGAGGTCGGGATCGTGGGTGATGCCAGGGCCTGCCTCACCTCGCTGCTCGGCGAGCTGAACCAGCTGGGCGAGGCCCCGGACTGGCGCTCCTCCGCCTACTTCGCCGAACTGCGGGACCTCAAGGCCCAGTGGGAGGAGCACCTGCGGCCGATGCGGACAACCGACCACCTGCCGATGACCAACTCGCGGGCCATGGTGGAGATCCGCGAGGCGCTCCCGCGCGAGGGCATCCTGGTCACCGACTCCAGCAACCCCGCCAACCAGGCCTTCAACGAGTTCCCCGTCCACGGGCCGCGCACCAACATCGTGGCGGGCGGCATGTCCGGCATCGGATTCGGCCTGCCCGCCGCGGTCGGCGCCCAGGTCGCCGTGGGCGACCGGCCCGTCCTGGCCCTCGTCGGTGACGGCAGCTTCCTGCAGACCGGCACCGAACTGGCCACCGCTGTCATGCTCGATCTGCCGCTCGTCGTGGTCGTGCTCAACAACGGCGGCTGGGAGGCCATCAAGGACCTCCAGATCAGCCTCTTCGGCCAGGAGCGCCAGATCGTGAGCGGCTGGACCACCAAGGACGGCAAGCCGTACTTCGCCGATATCACCGAGTTCGCGCGGTCCCTGGGTTGTACGGCCGAGCGCGTCGAGGACCCGGCCGAGCTCGCGGACGCCGTGCGCCGTGCCTTCGGGACTCGGGGCCCGGTCGTCATCGAGGCGATGAGCGCCCATGAACTGCCCTGGACGGAGATGCACCCCACCGGCTGGTGGGACATCACCGTGCCCGCCTACCACGGTGAGACCCGCGACGACTACGTGTCCCGGCGCGGCTTCTGACGTGGCTCAGGCCGTACGGCGCTTCAGTACCCGGAAAGCGACGGCGACCGCGAGCGCGGCCAGGATGACGAGGACGCCGCACTCCATCAGCTGGCGGGGCCAGAAGTCGGCTGACGGGAGATAGGTGCGGGTGAAGCCGGTCACGTGGTGCTGGGCGAGGCACCGCGCGTTGTCGTAGCACTCGGGGTCGGTGATCCGGGCGCCGGTGGAGGTGATCGCCCGGCTGTCCACGGAGAGGTCGGGCACCTGCCACGCACGCTGGAAGGGCCACAGACCGCTGCGGACGGCTGTCACCGCGTACTGGACGACGGCCGCGACAGCCATGGCGGGCAGCATACGGCGCAGCAGCATCCCGCAGAGCGCGCCGATCGCGAGGGCGAGGAGCGGGGCGAGGACTGTGGAAGGGCCGATGGAGAAGTACAGGTGGCGGGGGTCGTATCCGGCCCGCAGCAGGTCGCTGTGGGAGGACCACAGCAGCCGGTAGAGCAGGATCAGCAGACCGGTGCTCACGGTGGTCACCAGAGCGGGGACGGCGAGCTTGGCGGCGAGCCAGCGGGCCGGGGATACGGACTGGGACCAGGCAAGCCTGGTGGTGCCGCTCTCCAGTTCGCGGCCGATCAGCGGGCCGGCCGCGAAGACGGCCACGCAGAAGGTGGCGATGCTGATCAGGGTGGCCGGATCGTAGAAGAGGTCGTTGTACGTGCCCGAGAAGAACGGGACGGCGCTGTGGAACGCGCCCTTCCAGGCGTCTTCCTGCACCCCGGCGTAGCCGAACCTGTCGAACATCTTCTGGGTGGCGTTCGCGCCGGGGCCGCACAGCCAGAGCAGCAGCCCGGCGGTGACGACCACGAAGGCCGCCCAGCACCACAGCGCTGCCCGGTGCAGCCGCAGTTCGGCCCGGAGCAGGTCGAGGGCGGACGGTCGGAGCGAGGGCGTGGGGGCGTGTTGGTCCACGGGAGCGGTGGTCATGAGGAGTCCTTGTGAGCTGCGGTGGGACGGTGGTGTGTGGGGGGGGGAGCTGACTTGGGTGACGGGGTACCGGAGGCGTGCGGTCGGCGGGACCGGTGCGGTCAGGCGGCGGCCGTGGTGTCCCCCCGCATGTCCGGGGTGAGGAGCGCCGGGGCCGACGGTGTACGGAGATGGGCCAGCAGCAGCTCTTCCAGGGTGGGTTTCTGGGTCTGCCAGGTGCCCGCGAGCGGGCCGCGGGGGCGGATCAGCGCGGTGAGGCCGCGGCCGGTGGGGCGGGACTCCACCACCGTGTGCGGGGCCAGGCCGGTGTCCCGGCCGGTGACCAGGGTGTGTGCGGCGAGCAGCGCTTCGACGGATCCGCCCAGGCGGACATGTCCGCCGTCGAGGAGCAGCAAGTGGTCGCAGGAGTAGGAGAGTTCGGAGACGATGTGCGAGGAGAACAGGATGCTGGTGCCGTTCTCGGCGGCGTCGGCCAGCAGCAGCCCCATCAGCTGCTGACGGGCCGGCGGGTCCAGCTCGGCCATCGGTTCGTCCAGCAGCAGGAGGTCGGGCCGCTTCCCCAGGGTGAGGGCGAGTGCCACCCGGGTGCGCTGGCCGCCGGAGAGTCCGCGGACCTTGCGCCGCGGGTCGATGCTGCCCTGTTCGACGATCCGGTCGGCATAAGTGGCATCCCAGCGGCCCGCGTTGAGACGGGCGCCCAGCGCGAGGGTGTCGGCGACCGAGAGGTGGCCGTAGAGCGGCTGCTCCTGGTCCAGGTAGCCGACCCTGTCGCGGTGGACGCCGGGCGCGGCGCCCAGCACGGTGACGGGGCCCGCTCCGGAGGCGGCGTCCGGGAGGGTTCCGGTTGCGGGGCCGCCGTCCGGCCTGATCAGGCCGGCGAGTACGTGCAGGAGCGTGGACTTGCCCGCGCCGTTGGGACCTACCAGCGCGCAGACGCTGCCCGCGGGGACCCGGAAGGAGCAGTCCTCCAGGGCGAGTGCCGCACGTCGGCCGCGCCCGCGGCGCAGCGTGAGGCCGGTCGCCGCGATCGCGGCCGGGGAACTGCTGGTGGTGCTCACTGATCCCCCTTCGGGAAGTGCTCGTCCAGTACCGAAGTGAGAAGCGCGGCGGCGCTCTCCCGGCCGACACCGGCGGCGCGGGCCCGCTGGGCCCAGCCGTCCAGCTCCGCGCGGAAGGCCGAGTCGGCGCCGGTGCCGTCGAGCGTGCCGCGCACGAACGTGCCCACACCCCGCCGCGCCTCGACCAGGCCCGAGCGCTCCAGCTCGCGGTAGGCCTTGAGCACGGTGTTCGGGTTGATGGCCGTGATCTCGACGACCTCACGCGCCGTGGGGAGCTTGTCCCCCGGTTCGAGGAGGCGCAGGCGCAGCGCCTGCTGGGTCTGCTGGACGATCTGGAGATAGGCGGGGATGCCGCTGTGGCGGTCGATGCGGTATTCGACATGGTGGTCGGCCACCAGGCGCACCCTCTTTCACTAATTGACTAGTGAAACTTCGCACGGGGACGGGAGAGACGTCAAGTCCGCGATATCCCGGGCGCTCCACCCGGGCCCGGACCGGGCGACCCCACGCGCGCAGCTCAGCCCGCGCAGCTCAGGGCGTACGCGGCCGGCGCGGGCGCGGACGGATCGCGCGGCAGCCCGGAGCGGACCCGCACGGCGGGGGCAAGGGCGGGGGTCCGGTTCGGCGGGCGCGGACCGCCCCATCCCTCCCCGTTGGGTCGGTGATCGGGCAGCCGGCATCCCCGTCCACGAACATGGCCCAAATTGATTTAACGTTCAACATGATTTGGCGGCATGCTGGTCAACGAGCCGGCAACCACCCGGAGGTCCGGCCCGACACCCCACCTGACCAACGGAGATGACCCGACATGACACAGGCCGCCCTGCCCCTCCGCCTCCACCACCACGCCTGGATCACCGACGACCAGGAAGCCAACCGGCGCTTCTACGAGGACGTGATCGGCCTGCCCCTGGTGGCCACGTGGACCGAGCGCGAGGTGCTGTCCGGGGCCGAGCGCGTCTACAGCCATGCCCTCTACGGTCTGGCTGACGGCAGCGCACTGGCCTTCTTCCAGTTCGCCGACCCCGAGGACCAGAAGGAGTTCAGGACCAGCATCAATGCGACCCCACTGCGCCACATCGCCTTCAAGGTCGAGGCCGAGACCCAGGAAGCCATGCGCGAGCGCATCGACGCGGCCGGGATTCCGGAGGCGAACGCCCACGTGATCGACCATGGCTTCTGCGTCTCGCTGTACATCACGGACCCCAACGGGCTGATCCTGGAGTTCGCGGTCGACCACCCCGATGTGGAGAAGATCGACGCCGAGCGGCGCGCCACGGCACACGCCGACCTCGCCCGCTGGCTCGCAGGCGACCACACCAGCAACAACAACTGGCACTGACCGCAACCGTGCGGCCTTGGCCGGACCTGGCCCCAGGGAGTCAACCGTGCGGCCTTGACCGGACCCGGCCTCCATGGAGCGTCTCGTCGGTCAGCGGCCCCGGGTCGCCTGGAGGTACGCCTGCGGCTGCTTCTCCTGCGGGTCCGGTTCGCGTACCAGCTGGGCGCGGACCTCGAACCCGGCATCGGCCAGCCATCCGGCGACCCGGGCCGGCGGCAGCCAGTGGACGTCGAGCGAGAGGTCGTGGCCGTAGCCGCGGCCGAGATGGCGGACCTCGTCACCGGCCTTGAAGGCGAGCAGCAGCCGGCCGCCAGGCGCGAGCACCCGGTGGAACCCGGCGAACACCGAGGGCAGCACATCCGGCGGGAGGTGGATGATCGAGTACCAGGCGACCAGGCCGCCGAGCGAGCCGTCCGGCAGGTCGAGGGCGGTCATCGACCCGACGTCGAACCGCAGCCCCGGACAGGCCCGGCGGGCCACATCGACCATCCCCGGCGAGAGATCGATACCGAACGCGTCCACGCCCAGGGCGTCCAGATACGCCGTCACCCGGCCGGGACCGCAGCCGATGTCGGCCACCGGGCCACCGCCGTCGGTGCGCACCTGGTCGGCGAAGGCGGTGAGCATCGCCCGGTCGTAGGGGCTGTTCGCGAGATGGTCACGGACGATCTCCTCGTAGGAGACCGCGGCGGTGTCGTAGGACGCGCGGATGGTGCGCAGGTAGCCGGGTTCGGGCCGGGGTCCGGGTTCGGTCATGGCGGCGCTCCGTACGTCGTGGGTGGCGGGCCCTGCCCACCCGGGCGGGGCGGGGCCGGGGCCCGGGGCCGCACGGCGGGACCGGCCCCGTGGATCAGCCGGGGGGCGGACCCAGGCCGCCGCCCGGCCCGGACGTCAGCGCGGCGGGACCGCAGGCGGGGCGAGCCCCAGCCGCCGGTCCTTCAGGGCCGGGAACTGCTCGCGGACCGTGGCGACGAGTCCCGGGTCGATCTCGGCCGTGAGGACCTCCTCGCCCGCGCCCGCCTGGGCGAGCACCTCGCCCCAGGGGTCGACCACGATGCTGTGGCCCGCCTGCTCCACGCCCGCGTGCGTACCGGCGGACCCGCAGGCCAGGACGTACGCCTGGTTCTCCACCGCGCGCGCCTGCGCGAGCAGCGTCCAGTGCGAGCGGCGGCGCTCCGGCCAGCCCGCGGGGACGACCAGGAGGCGGGCGCCCGCGTCGGTCAGGCCGCGGAAGAGTTCGGGGAAGCGGAGGTCGTAGCAGGTGGCCAGGCCGAGCGTGGTCTCGGGCAGGTCCACCGTCACCAGTTCGCCGCCCGCGGCCATCATGACCGCCTCGCCCTTGTCGAAGCCGAAGCGGTGGATCTTCCGGTAGGCGGCGGCCCGTTCGCCCTCGGGGGTGAGCACCAGCGAGGTGTTGTAGAGCGCGTCCCCGGGGCCCCGCTCCACGATCGAGCCCGCGTGCAGCCAGACCCCGGCGTCACGGGCGGCCTGGGCCATTGCCCGGTACGTGGGCCCGTCCAGCGGTTCGGCCTCGGACTCGAAGGACTGGTACGCGAAGGCGCCTACGGACCAGAGTTCGGGCAGGACGACGAGGTCCGCACCGGACTGTTCCCGTACGAGATCCGCCACGCGCAAACGGCGTGAAGCGGGCGATTCCGCAGGATTCACTGCGATCTGGAGGAGAGAGGCGCGCACAGTACCACCGTCCTGGCATTCGGGCCTTCAACGCGGGCCTACGATCGTCACACGAAAGCACTGCCGGGGTGCCACTGGGCAGCGTACTGTGCCTTTCCGGGGGATGCCCCCAGACCCCCAGCAGCGCCTCGAAAACCAGCAGGTCTACGCCCGCCGTACCGCAGAACACCGCTCCGAGGGGTCCCGTGACAGTCCATCCAAGCCTTCAGACCTATGCCGACGCCTGGACCCACTCCGCAGAAGCGATAACCGAGCTGGTGAAGCCGCTCGTCGAGGGCGAGTGGAACCGCGGGACGCCCTGCCCCAACTGGTCGGTGCGCGACATCATCTCCCACATCATCGGCATGGAGAACGAACAGCTCGGGGACCCGCGGCCGATCCACACCCTGCCCCGCGACCTCTTCCATGTGAAGACGGAGCACGAGCGGTACATGGAGATGCAGGTCGACGTGCGGCGCCACCACACATCGCCGGAGATGCTCGCGGACCTGGAGTACACGATCATCCGGCGCTCGCGGCAGCTGCGGAACGAGACCCGGAAGCCGGACACCCTGGTCCGCGCGCCGCTCGGTGCGGAGCAGACGCTGGAACTGGCTCTCCAGATGCGTGCGTTCGACGTCTGGGTGCATGAGCAGGATCTGCGCACCACCCTGGGCAGGCCGGGGAATCTGGACTCGCCGGGTGCCTATGTGGCGCGGGACACCCTCGTGGAGGCGCTGCCGAAGGTCGTCACGGAAGGGGCGGGTGCGCCGCCGAACACCGCGGTGGTCTTCGACATCACCGGCGCCGTCGAGTTCATGCGGACGGTCCGGGTGAACGCCGAAGGGCAGGGCTCGGTCGACGGATCGCCGTCGCTGGGGCCCGCCGTGACGATCGCGATGGACTGGGAGACGTACTTCCGGCTGGCCTGCGGGCGGGTCAGGCCGGCGTCGGTCATGGACCAGATCAAGACCGAGGGCGACGAGGAGCTGGGCGCGGCGATCCTGGGGTCGTTCGCGGTGACGCCCTGACCGGCGGTCGTGCGCCGGTGACCCCCTGACCGGCCCGCTGCGGCCGACCCGCCGTGACCGGCCCGCCCTGACCGGCCGCACGCCCGGGGCCACGCGGCGACGTGGTTACGCCGGGACGTGCACGGCCTCCACCCGGCTGGTCACCAGCCGCTCGCTCTCACGGCGTGCGCTCCGCCGCCGCAGCCGGAGGATCTGGCTGGCGCCCAGCGCCTCCAGGACGAACACGGAGCAGAAGGCGATCCGGTAGTTGTCGCCCGTCGCGTCCAGCAGGACCCCGACCGCGAGGAGCGTCGTCATCGACGCGATGAATCCGCCCATGTTGACGATGCCGGACGCGGTGCCCTGGCGCTCCGGGGGGTTGGCGGGGCGTGCGAAGTCGAAGCCGATCATCGAGGCCGGGCCGCAGGCGCCGAGCACCGTGCACAGCGTCAGCAGCAGCCACATCGGCGCGTGGTAGCCCGGGTAGGCGAGGGTGGACGCCCAGAGCAGCGCGGTGGCGCCGACCGTGGAGAGCGCGATGGGGGCGCGGGCGCCCTGGTGCCGGGCGATGATCTGCCCGTAGACCAGGCCGACGACCATGTTCGAGAGCACGATCAGGGTGAGCAGCTCGCCCGCGGTGGCACGGGACAGGCCCTGCGCCTCGACGAGGAACGGCATCCCCCACAGCAGCAGGAAGAACATCGCCGGGAACTGCGTGGTGAAGTGCACCCACATCCCGAGCCGGGTGCCGGGCTCCCGCCAGGCGGCGGCGATCTGCCGGCGCACGGACGCGGCTCCCCGGTGCGGGGACGGCGGCGGTTCGAAGCCCTCGGGGTGGTCCTTCAGGAACAGCAGCATCACCACGAGCACCAGCACCCCGGCGAGCGAGCTGCCCGCGAAGGTGGCGGTCCAGCCGAGGCCGTGCAGCGTACGGGAGATGACGACCGTCGAGACGAGATTCCCGGCCATCCCGACCAGGCCCGCCAGCTGCGCGATCATCGGGCCGCGCCGGGCGGGGAACCAGCGGCTGCCGAGCCGCAGCACGCTGATGAAGGTCATGGCGTCACCACAGCCGAGCAGCGCGCGGGAGGCGAGGGCGGTGGAGTACGAGGGCGAGAACGCGAAGCCGAGCTGGCCCAGCGTGAACAGCACCACCCCGAGGGTCAGCACCTTCCTGGTGCCGAACCGGTCCACGAGCAGGCCGACGGGTATCTGCATCCCCGCGTAGACGAGCAGTTGGAGGATGGAGAAGGTGGAGAGGGCGGAGGCGTTGATGTGGAAGCGGGCGGCGGCGTCCAGACCGGCCACGCCCAGGCTGGTACGGAAGACGATCGCCACGAAGTAGACGGCGACGCCGATGCACCAGACGGTGACCGCACGCCTGCCTCCCGGCGGATCGCCGGGCAGCACCGCGCTCATCGGTCCTCCCCCCGGGCCAGGTGCCGGACCCGGGTGACATGCCGGCGGACGACCACGACGGCGGCGTCGGCGTTCCCGCCGCGCAGCGCTTCGAGGATCTCGCCGTGCTCGGCGAGGGTGGTGGCGGTGCGGTCGGGGTGCGCGTGGAGCACGGCGACGCCCATCCGCAGCTGCCGGTCGCGCAGCTGGTCGTAGAGGCGGGAGAGGATCTCGTTCCCCGCGCTGCGGACGATCTCCGCGTGGAAGCAGCGGTCGCTGACGGCGGCCGCGGCCAGATCGCCTGCCGCCACCTGCGCGGTCTGCTCGTCGAGCAGCTCCGCCAGCCGCTCGATGAGCCGGGGCGGCGCGGGCACGGCCTTCCGCGCGGCGAACTCCTCGACCAGCAGCCGGGTCTCGACCACGTCGTGGATCTCCTGCGCGGAGACGGCGAGGACCAGGGCGCCCTTCTTGGGGTAGAGCTTGATGAGCCCTTCGACCTCCAGCTTGAGCAGCGCCTCCCGTACGGGCGTCCGGGAGACGCCCACGGCGTCGGCGAGCTCGCCCTCGGTGAGGAGCGTCCCGCCCTCGTAGCGGCGGTCGAGCACGGCCTGTTTGACGTGGGTGTAGACGCGGTCGGCTGCGGGGGGCTGTCTCAGCGGGGCGACGGGCATGCGCACAGCATAGATACAACAGGGATGCGTCGGGGAGAGGCGTCCGGATGGCGGGACGCCGCTGCCCGTACGGGGGCGACGCCCGGACGGAAGGGGGATTCCGGGTGCGGCTACTCCGCGAGTGGGGGTGCGGCTACTCCGGGAGGGGGTGCACCGCGGTGATACCGGCGATGACCAGGTCGATCCCCGCGAGGAACTCCGCCCGGTCGTCGTGGTCGCGCAGCTGGTCCGCGACACCCCGCGTGAAGGGGTACTCGACGGGGTCGAGTGCGGCCCAGGCGTCCGCCGCCGCACCGAGGAACTCGGCACGGCCCGGACTCGGCCGACGCGCCTGGTGGGCACGGGCGTTGGCCGCGTTCTGCCCGGCCACTCCGGTGATGTAGTTCAGCAGCGCGGAGGCGGCGGTGAACTGGGCGGCATGCGGCACGCCCAGCGCCTGGACCTGGCGTCCGATGTGCTCCAGGACCCGCAGCATCGGGGACTGCCCGGGGGCGCGGGAGAGCTGGGTGCCGACCCACGGGTGGACATCGATCGCGTCGAACACACCGAGGGCGAGGGCGCGGATCGCCTCCTGCGGGGTCGCCCCGGCGACGGTGGCGGGAGCGGCGGCGACCCCAGCGGGACCGCCGGCGGCCTCACCGGGACCAGTCGAGGCGCCCGGATCAGCGGCCTCACCGGGACCAGCCTCGGCGCCCGGATCAGCCGCGGCACCGAGACCGGCCGCCGCAGCGGCCATCGCCGCATCGAGGACGGCGGCCGTGGCCGCGTCGAGCAGCTCCCCCTTGCCCGTGACATGCCAGTAGATCGCGCCCGGCCCGGTGGACAGGTGCTCGGCCAGCGCGCGGAAGGTGAGGCCGCCCTCGCCCGCGGAGTCGAGGAGCCCGACCGCGGCCTCGACGATGCGCTCCCGGGAGAGCGGTTCCTCGCGTCGCTCCGTACGACGTGTCCTCGTTGCCATGCACACATCCTGACATACGTCTGGAACCCCGTTCCAGCTTGACAACCCTGGAACGACGTTCCAGGCTATTTGTGGAACAGCATTCCAGAGGGCCACCGGGACACCGGCCCGGCGCCCCGCACCACGGAAGGACACCCCCATGACCAGCCACGTCACGATCATCGGCGCCGGCCTCGGCGGACTCACCCTGGCCCGCGTCCTGCACGTCCACGGCATCCGGCCCACGGTCTACGAGGCGGAGGCCTCCGCCACCTCACGCACCCAGGGCGGCATGCTCGACATCCACGAGGACAACGGCCAGCCCGCACTCCGGGCGGCGGAACTGACGGACGAGTTCCGGGGCCTCATCCTGGAGGGCCGCGAGGCGACCCGGATCCTCGCCACGGACGGGACCGTCCTGTACGACGACGACACCGAACGCGGGCGCCCCGAGGTGCTCCGCGGCGAGCTGCGGCGGATCCTGCTCGAATCGCTCCCGGACGGCACCGTCCGGTGGGGCCACAAGGTCAGCGGCGTACGCGCCCTCGGCGACGGCCGCCACGAGGTGAGGTTCGCCGACGGCACCACCACCGTCACCGACCTGCTGGTCGGCGCGGACGGCGCCTGGTCCCGGGTCCGGCCGCTGCTCTCGGCCACCACCCCCGAGTACATCGGCATGTCGTACGTCGAGACCTATCTCCACGACGCCGACAACCGCCACCCGGTCACCGCGAAGACGGTCGGCGCCGGATCGCTGTCCGTGCTCGCACCCGGGAAGGGCATCACGGCGCACCGCGAGAGCGGCGGGACCCTCCACACCTATGTGGCGCTCACCAAGCCGCAGGAGTGGTTCGCCGCCATCGACTTCACCGACTCCGCCGCGGCCGCCGCACGGGTCGCCGAGGAGTTCACCGGCTGGGCGCCCGAGATCACCGCGCTGATCACCGACGGCGAGTCCGCGCCGGTGCTGCGCCCCCTCAACGCTCTGCCCGTGGAGCACCGGTGGGAGCGGGTGCCCGGGGTGACCCTGCTCGGCGACGCCGCCCACCTCGCGGCGCCGAACGGCGAGGGCGCCAATCTGGCCATGCTGGACGGCGCCGACCTCGGCGAGGCCATCGCCGCGCACCCCGACGACATCGAGGCCGCGCTCACCTCGTACGAGCAGGCCATGTTCCCGCGCAGCGCGGCGGCCGCCGCGGACGGCACCGAACTGCACGGGATCCTCTTCGGTGACGCGACACCGCAGAGCCTGATCAGCATGTTCAGCGGGGACGAGTAGCCCCGGCTCAGACGATTGCGCACCCGTCCGACTCGGTGACCCGTACGGAGTCGATCGTGGTCAGATAGATGTCGTTGACCGAGTCGGGCCGAAGGCACTCCGCGCCGCCCTTGGTGTCACCGATCCAGGCCGTCCAGGGCCGGTTGTTGACCACCTGGAGGGGGCCGGCCAGCGGGGCCGGCAGCGACTCCCAGGGCGTCACCTCGTGGTACTCGGCCACGATCGCCCCGTCCTTGATGAAGCAGACGGACAGCTCCGGGCAGGTCGGACCGGGCCCGGCCGGGTCGGTGCCGGGGTCGTCCGCACGGGCCGCCACCCCGCCGAACAGCACCATCGCCGCCGCGAGTGCGACCGCGGCGCCCCGTGACACAGTATTTGTCTTCACGCAATCCCCCAGATGCCTGCCGGTCTCACTCAACTGGGCACAATATCGCCACACTTGGCCAGCCCGGTCAATACCGGCGGCCCCGGGAGGCTGTCGTGCGGCGCAGGCCCCAGGTGCTGGGATGTCCTCGCTCGGCCTCCGCCATCACTGCGCGACGCCGAGCAGCAGCCAGCGCCGGACCTGGACATGCAGCAGTACGCGTCGCCCGTCCGGGCGTTGGGGAGCTGTGACGTCCCAGGCGTACTTCGCGGCGAACGCGGCCGTCACCTCGGCGGGGAACCCGTCGTGGCGCAGGTGGGCAACGCCCTCCGCCACGACGGGGAACCGGCCGTCCTCCAGCGCCAGGGATACCCGCGGGTCCTCCCGGAGATTGCGTACCTTGACCGAGCCGCTGTCCACGCCGATCCACCAGCTGTCCCGGAGAAAGACGAACCAGACCGGCGTCACATGGGGTGAGCCGTCGGGTCGGACACCGCACAGCCAGACAGTGCGCTCGGTGGCCAGTCGGTCCAGGACAGCGGGGTCGGCCGGATGCCGCGTGAGAATGCTCATCCGCCCATCCCAGCCCGCCCAGCCCCCGCCCCGCTTCGGTCCGGGGCCCCGGTCGAACCGGACTTTCGGCGTACGTCCTGCGGTGTCCCGCACCCGTGTTCCGCGCCGATGTCACATCGCGCCGGCCTGATCCGTCGTATCGGTGCAGGTATCGACAACGGCAGAGACAACGACAGAGGAGCGCGCCATGACGGCCCGTATGAACATGTTCGACAACCCGGTCGCGGCGAAGGTCTGGAAGCACATCATCGCCGCGAACAAGGCGGTCGCGGACTCGTCGCTGCCGGCCGCCACCCAGGAGCTGGTCAAGATCCGCGCGAGCCAGATCAACGGATGCGGAGGCTGCCTCGACATGCACACCAAGGACGCCGCCGCGGCCGGTGAGAGCGCCGTACGCCTCCATCTCGTCGCCGCCTGGCGGGAGTCCACGGTCTTCACCGAGGCCGAGCGGGCGGCGCTGGAGCTGACCGAGCAGGGCACCCGTCTCGCCGACGCGGCCGGTGGCGTCACGGACGAAGTCTGGGCCAACGCCGCCAAGCACTACGACGAGGACCAGCTCGCCGCGCTGGTCGGCCTGATCGCCATCATCAACGCCTTCAACCGGGGGAACGTCATCATCCGGCAGCCCGGCGGCGACTACCGTCCAGGACAGCTCGGCTGACGACGTACGCCCGGCCCGGGGGCGGTGCGGCCGGGGTGCTCCCGGACCGGGGGCACCCCGCGATGCCCCCGGGTCCGGTCCGGACCGACCCGGGATGTGCCCTCAAGGCCCTTCCTCCGGGAGGGTCCGTACCGGTAATGCTGTGGTGTCGGCCATGGAAGGAACCGCCTTGCGCGCGCAGGAACAACGGAATGACAACGCCAGCAGCCGTGGAGCGGTGCGGCGTACCACCAGGCCGGGCGCGCCCGGCGGGCTGCTTGCCCTGCAGCGCTCGGCGGGGAACGCGGCCGTGGTCCGCGCCATGGAGGAGCGGCACACCCACGGCGCCGGCTGCGGCCACGCCCCGTCGGTGCAGCGGATGCCCGCGCCGGAGGTGCCGCCCAAGCCGGCCCGCCTGACGGGCAACAGGACCGGGACCGGGGACGACCAGGAAGCCGGGCCCGCGCAGCCCGCCGCCCCCGCGCACGGATACACGCTCACCTCGGCGGCGGGCACCATGGAGTTCTTCCGCGCCGACTCGCGCTCGCCCGACGCCCTCCGGAAGTCGGGCGGCATGCGGGCGTGGCGCCCTTCGAACGCCAAGAGCGAGCTGAGCGCGTTCCTCGCCGACCCGGTCGGATACTCCCAGGCCCACGTCAGGAGCCCCAAGCGGGAGCTGGTGTCCATGGCGAACAACGAGGAGTGCGGCGGCTACGCCAGTGCGGACCGGCACATCTACAAGATCTCGGTCTCCGGCCTGAACAGGTTCGACGGACCGCCCGCGCGGAGCAAGCTCCTGGCCAAGCCGACCCTCTACGCCAACAGCACGACGCTGGAGTCGGCGACCGTGGTGGTCATGGGACCGATCGGCCCGACCCAGGAGATGGACTATTTCGGGGACATCCCGATGTCCAACATCGTCAGCTGCCGCAAGCCGGGCGAGAGCGGCTTCACCTCGCCGTGAGGCGAGCCGCCCGGACCCGGTCCGGGCGGCCCTGGAGCTCCCCCGCCGGACTCAGTGCCGGGTGATGACGGAGCGGATCCACTTGAGCTGCTGGGAGACCTCGGCGGCCCCCGCGTACTTCGCCCGGTCGGAGCCGAAGAAGACCCCGATGAGCTTCTCGCTGCCGCGCGGGCCGATCGTCATCACCGGGCCTCCGGAGTCACCACCGGCAGGGATCCCGGAGACCTTCTGCGCGCAGAAGTCCGTCCCGCCCGGTACGGCGAACCCCTCGCAGTGCGGGTCGTCCGACCGCAGAACGCGCAGCTTCGACTGCTTGACCACGGGGGACTGACATTTGTTCTCGTCCCCCGTGCAGGTGGCGCCCCACCCGTACTGCTGCACGAGCTGCCCGGGGCGCGCCGCGACCGTGGCGAGCTTCGCCGCCCGGACCTTCATCGGCTGCACCTTGATCAGCATCATGTCGGCCTTCGCGCTGCCCACCCGGCTACCCCGTACGGGATGAACCGTGGCGCCCTTGCGCTCGTCCAGGTTGCCGACGCGGAACGAGATCCGGGAGTCGGCGACCGGCTGCGCCTGCTCGAAGAAGCAGTGCGAGGCGCTGATGATCCACTGCGACGAGACCGCGGTCCCGGTGCACTCCTGCTTGCCGTCGACCACCATCCGTACGGCCCAGGGGGCGTAGGTACTCACCGACCCGCCGATGACGGCGGAGGCCGGTGCGGCTGACACCAGTCCGCCTGCGATCAGCAGCGAGACGGCCAGCAGAAGAACACGCAGACGGTGCACCATCCGAAGCAACTCCCCTCTCTCTGAGGGACCCACGGCTCCAGCGACGCGGGCCCTCGCTCCAGCCGTCTCACGACGGACGACCTTGACCCGTAAGACGCGTCGCGGAGCCGATTCGCCCGGATGCACTCGAAGCTGACACCGAACCGAGACAGGACGGGCGCGGAGCGCGGCTCACCGGGTCAGGGATTCGAGCCGCCGACCAGGTGGACGCGGAACGCGTCCCAGGCGGCGGGCCGGACGCGGATCAGCGGACTCGCCGGGTCTTTGGAGTCGCGTACGGCCACCGCTCCGGGGACATTGCGGGCCACCTCCACGCAGTCAGCGGAACCGGCGCTGTAACTGGACTTCATGAACCGGAAGGACCGCACAGGATCGTTCCCTTCTGGGACAGTGCTGGACGACACTCTCCCAGGAATTCCCGGGTCATAGCGGCGGCTAAACCCAGTGTGGACAGCCCGTCACGGCTTCACGGTCAGAGGGTCGGACCCTCCACGACGTGACGCCGGAACGAATCCCACGCACCGGGACCGACGCAGATCAGAGGCCCCGCCGCGTCCTTCGAGTCCCGCACGGCCACCGTGCCGGGCACGTTCACAGCGACCTCCACGCACTCCTGTCCGGCGTTGCCCCCGCTGAAGCTGGACTTGGCGAACTCGAACGGGGTCACGCGCTACAGCTCCTTGAGGATGCTCTCTACCAGCCTGATCGAATTGCGCTGAGCCAGGCCCAACCGAGTAATCCGCTCGAACAGTTGGCCGTGATGCGCGGAATCAGTATCGCCCTCCAACCACAGCGTGGTCGACGTGGTATCCATGTGCACCACATCGAGCGCACCCGGTTCGGCGAACGAGACGATCGTGAACGCGCTGGTCATCCCCGGATGAGCACCGGCGAGGTAAGGCACCACCTGCAACTTCACGTGGGGCTGTCGTGTCATTTCCAGCAAATGACCGAGCTGTTCGCGCATGACTTCCCGGCCTCCGACGAGTTGCCGCAGACAGCCCTCACCGACGACGGCCCACAGCTCCAGCGGATGTTCTCCCACCAGCCGCGCCTTGCGCGCCATGCGGGACTCGACGAACGGGTCGATCTCGTCGAGGTCGGACCACGAACCGTTGCCCACCGCCAGGGCGCGGGCGTAGTCGGCGGTCTGGAGCAGGCCCGGGATGACAGCAAGCTGCCAGGTACGCACAAGGGTCGCGATGTCTTCCAGCGCCACGTACTCGCCCATCGCCTGGAGCTGCGGGTACTGATTCCACCACCCGTGGGCCTTGCGCCTCTCCCGGTCCGCCCTGGCAAGAGCCAGCAGCCGGTTGACGGCCTCGGGATCATCATTGCCGTACAGATGGCACAACGCCCGGACGTCCGGATCGCGAACCGGCACAAGTCCGCGCTCTATCTTCGCGACCTTGGCGACGGACGCTGTCAGCGCTTCAGCCGCGTGCGACTGGCGAAGGTCACTCGCCTCACGCATACGTAGCAGTTCGCTCCCCAGACGCCGTCCCAGGACGGTGGAGACCGCCCTGCCCCGGTCCGGACTCGTACCTGCCATGTGCCGTCCCTTCCCCGCAATTCGCTTCAGTCTGCTGTCGTCCCAGGCGCAACACAACAAGGGCAGAGAATTTTCTGCCCGAATAACTTGCTGCCCAGCAAGTCACACCGCTACGGTCAGTACGCAACCGCTCGCACAGCGGCGCCAGTTGGCGGAAGTGCACCGCTCCGGCCTGCCCGGTGCGGTACTGCCACCGCCGCACTCGCACGAGGAGGCACGTGTCATGGCCGTACGGCACGACAAGGTCAACTACCCCCCGTACCCGCGCAGCGTGCCCCTGGCCCGCAGACGTGTCGCCTCGCTCGTCGCCGAGTGGGGGCACCCCGAACTCGCGGGCGACGCCGCACTCGTGGCCGGGGAGCTGTGCGGCAACGCCGTGCTGCACGGCTGTCTGCGGGACCGGCTGTTCCGGGTCGAGGTCAGCCTGGACGGCAGGGCCGTACGGATCGCGGTGACCGATCCGCGCGGGGAGCGGCTGCCCGTGCCGCGCAAGGCCGATCCGGACGACCAGTTCGGGCGCGGGCTGCTCATCGTGGAGACGGTCGCGGCCCGTTGGGACGTACAGACCCTGACCGTGGGAAAGGCGGTCTGGGCCGAACTCGACGTTGCCCCCGCCCTCGTACGGACATAGCGCGGCCCCGGACGCACACCGCGTCCGGGGCCCGTTCCGTACGACCGCTCAGGCCGTCGCGCCCTCCGCGTCGGCCTTCACACCGGCCAGCGTCGACTCGATGCCGGTACGCAGCAGGGCCAGCCGGCCGTCGATGATCTGCTCCTCCTGGTCGGGGTGCTTGGCGATGAACGCCTGGAGCGGGCCCTCGGCGGTGCCGAGCCGCATGCCGTGCCGGACGCGGGTGCGGGCGCCGTCCGCGAGCGGCTCCAGCGTGTAGGTCCAGCTGGCCAGGGGGGCGCCGCTCCGCTCCTTGTCGTAGACGACCTCCCACCGGAAGGTGCGGTGCTGTTCCAGCTCCGCGATCCGGCTCACGGTCCTCCACTCGCCAAGACCTTCGTTGCGGTTGTGCCCGGCGAAGCACGCCCCGACGACCGGCCCTTCGGCCCCGTCGAGCCACTCCACCGCCTGGAGCTCGGGGCTGTAACGGGCGGATGTGCTGATGTCCGAGACCAACTCCCACACCCGATCCGGTGCCACGGCGATCTCTATCTCACACTCCACATGGGGACCATCGGCAAGACGCATCGCTCAACCTCTCTCAACTGGGTTGCCGGTCAGCGTAGTCGGGGCGGACAGCGGAAGGCCCCCGGACGCCGATGGCGGATTCCGGGGGCCGTTCAGGCAGCAGTGCCCGCCCGCTAAGCCCAGGTGATCAGCCGCTTCGGCCGCTCCAGGATCGCCGCGATGTCGGCGAGCACCTTGGAGCCGAGTTCGCCGTCGACCAGGCGGTGGTCGAAGGAGAGCGCCAGTGTGGTGACCTGGCGGGGCTTGACCCTGCCCTTGTGGACCCAGGGCTGGAGCTTGATCGCGCCGACCGCGAGGATCGCGGACTCGCCCGGGTTGAGGATCGGGGTGCCGGTGTCGACGCCGAAGACGCCGACGTTGGTGATGGTCACCGTGCCGCCCTGCATCGCGGCGGGGGAGGTCTTGCCCTCGCGGGCGGTGGAGACCAGTTCGCCGAGTGCGCCGGCCAGTTCGGGCAGTGTCTTGGTGTGGGCGTCCTTGATGTTCGGGACGAGCAGACCGCGCGGGGTGGCCGCGGCGATGCCCAGGTTGACGTAGTGCTTCTGGACGATCTCCTGGGTCTCCTCGTCCCAGGCGGAGTTGACCTCCGGGTTCCGCTTGATCGCGACCAGCAGCGCCTTGGCGATGAGGAGCAGCGGGTTGGCCCGCAGTCCCTCGAAGGCCCGGTCGGTCTTCAGCTCGGCGACGAGCTTCATCGTGCGGGTGACGTCGACCGTGACGAACTCGGTGACGTGCGGGGCCGTGAAGGCGCTGCCGACCATCGCCTGCGCGGTGGCCTTCCGTACGCCCTTGACCGGGATACGGGTCTCCCGGGCGTCCGGCGCGGTGAGCACCTCGGCGGCAGCGGGCGGAGCGGCTGCGGCAACCGTGGGCTGCTGCGCGGCCGGGGCCGCGGCCGCGTGCACGTCGTCGCGGGTGATGATCCCGTCCGGGCCGGACGGCGTGACCGTGGCCAGGTCGATGCCGAGGTCCTTGGCGAGCTTGCGGACCGGCGGCTTGGCCAGCGGGCGGGAGACGGTGTGCCCGTTGACCGGCGCGGCGGGCGCTGCGGGCGCGACCGGGGCGGCGGCGGGCGGCGCGTCGTACGTGCCCTCCGGTGCGGCCTCCGGCTCCGGCGCCGCGCTCTTGCGGGCCCGGCGCTTGGTGGACGACTCGGAGACCCCGTACCCGACGAGCACCGGCTGACGGGCCGCGGGCTTCGCCTCCTGGGCGGCCTCCCCGGAATCCCGCGCGGACTCCACCTGCTCCGCCGACTGCTCCTGCTCGGCGGGCTGCTCGATCTGCTGCGGGGCGGCGGCCTGGGCGGCCCCGGCGCCCCCGCCGATCGTGATGATCACCTGGCCGACGTCGACCGTGGTGCCCTCCGGGAAGCGCAGCTCACCCACCACACCGTCGTAGGGGATGGGCAGCTCGACCGCTGCCTTCGCGGTCTCGACCTCGCAGACGACCTGGCCGTCGGTGACGGTGTCGCCGGGTGCGACGTACCACTTGAGGATCTCCGCCTCGGTGAGTCCCTCGCCCACGTCGGGCATCTTGAACTCACGGACCGGAGTCGCGATATCAGTCATGGTCACGGCGCTCCTCAGTACGCAAGCGAGCGGTCGACGGCGTCGAGCACCCGGTCCAGGCCCGGCAGGTACTCGTCCTCCAGGCGCGCCGGCGGATACGGCACGTGGTACCCGCCGACCCGCAGCACCGGGGCCTCCAGGTGGTAGAAGCTCCGCTCGGTGATCCGGGCGGCGATCTCCGCGCCCGCGCCGAGGAAGACCGGGGCCTCGTGCACCACGACCAGCCTGCGCGTCTTCTCCACCGAGGTCTGCACGGTGTCGAAGTCGATCGGGGACATCGACCGCAGATCCACCACCTCGACCGACTTGCCCTCATCGGCCGCGGCAGCCGCCGCCTCCAAGCAGACCTTCACCATCGGCCCGTACGCGGCGAGTGTCAGGTCCGAACCCTCACGGGCCACCTTCGCCTTGTGCAGCGGGTGCGGGATCGCGTCGGTGTCGACCTCGCCCTTGTCCCAGTACCGCCGCTTCGGCTCGAAGAAGATGACCGGGTCGTCGCTCTGGATGGCCTGCTGCATCATCCAGTACGCGTCCGAGGCGTTGGACGGCGAGACGACCTTCAGCCCCGCCACATGCGCGAAGAGCGCCTCGGGCGACTCGCTGTGGTGCTCGACCGCGCCGATGCCGCCGCCGTACGGGATACGGACGACGACCGGCAGCTTGATCTTGCCGAGCGCCCGCGCGTACATCTTCGCCAGCTGCGTGACGATCTGGTCGTACGCGGGAAAGACGAAACCGTCGAACTGGATCTCCACGACCGGCCGGTAACCACGCAGGGCCAGACCGACCGCGGTACCGACGATGCCGGACTCGGCGAGCGGGGTGTCGATGACCCGGTCCTCACCGAAGTCCTTGTGCAGCCCGTCGGTGATACGGAAGACACCACCCAGCTTCCCGACGTCCTCACCCATGATGAGGACCTTCGGATCGGTCTCCAGCGCCGTACGCAGCGACTCGTTGAGCGCCTTCGCGATGCTCATGCTTTTCGCAGCCATGATCAGTTGCCCTCCTCGGCGGAGTCCGCGAAGGACGCCTGATAGGCGGCGAACTGCGCGCGCTCCTCGTCGACGAGCGCGTGGCCGTCGACGTGGGTGTTCTCGAACATGGCCAGCGGGTCGGGGTCGGGCATCGCCCGTACGACCTCCCGCACCCGCTTGCCGAGCGCCTCGCTCTCGCTCTCCAGGCCGGTGAAGAACGCCTCGTCGGCGAACTTCTGCTTCTCCAGATACGCCCTCAGCCGCTGGATCGGGTCCTTGGCCTCCCACGCCTGCCGCTCGTCGTCCGTGCGGTACTTGGTGGGGTCGTCGGACGTGGTGTGCGCGCCCATCCGGTAGGTGTACGCCTCGACCAGCGTGGGGCCCTCGCCCCGGCGGGCCCGCTCCAGGGCCGACCTGGTGACGGCCAGACAGGCGAGTACGTCGTTGCCGTCGACCCGGACGCCGGGGAAGCCGAAGCCCTGGGCGCGCTGGTAGAGCGGCACCCGCATCTGCTTCTCGGTGGGCTCGGAGATCGCCCACTGGTTGTTCTGGCAGAAGAAGACCACCGGGGCGTTGTAGACCGCCGAGAAGGTGAACGCCTCGGCCACGTCGCCCTGGCTGGAGGCGCCGTCGCCGAAGTAGGCGACGACCGCGGAGTCCGCGCCGTCCTTGACGATGCCCATCGCGTAGCCGGTCGCGTGCAGCGTCTGCGAGCCGATGACGATGGTGTACAGGTGGAAGTTGTTGCTGTTGGGGTCCCAGCCGCCGTGGTTCACACCGCGGAACATGCCCAGCAGATTGGTCGGGTCGACGCCGCGGCACCAGGCCACACCGTGCTCCCGGTAGGTCGGGAAGACGTAGTCGTCGTCCCGCAGGGCCCGGCCCGATCCGATCTGGGCGGCCTCCTGGCCGAGCAGCGAGGCCCAGAGGCCCAGCTCGCCCTGGCGCTGGAGTGCGGTGGCCTCCGCGTCGAAGCGGCGCGTCAGGACCATGTCCCGGTACAGGCCGCGCAGCTCTTCGGGCGTGAGATCCACTTCGTACTCGGGGTGCTCGATGCGCTCGCCATCGGGCGTCAGCAGCTGTACGAGCTGGGGCTCGTCAGGCGCCTGCGGCGTCTTGGCTGCGCCGGCTCGCTTGCTGCTGCGTCGCGGCTTGCGCGGCGCGGCAGTGCTCTCCACGGTCACGTGCGTGCTCCTCCGTCGGTCCGGCCCCCGGGGTTGCCGGTAAGGCCAGTGCGGCTCGCCCGAATCCGGATCCCCCGCACGGGGTGGGTGCGATGCGAACCGGGAACAGGCGTGACAGGTGCCCCGGCGAGCACCCTCTCAAAGGCACGTTACCCAGTGCTTCGCGGAACTGCGAAACCCCACTTGACCTGCGATTTTGCTTGGATTTCCAAGTAAATCGAGAAATGGGCGAACAATCACTGGTCACAGCCTTGCAGGCCGCCGGAACAGAGGCACGTTATACCGGGCACCCCGGGCACGGGAAGAGTTCTTGTGGGAAACTGAAAACGTGCCTGAAGATGGAAAAATCAGTGTTTTTCTTGTTGACGACCATGAAGTAGTACGACGCGGTGTTCATGAGCTTCTGGCGATGGAGGACGACATCGAGATCGTCGGCGAGGCGGGCACCGCCGCCGACGCCCTGGCCAGGATCCCCGCCACCCGGCCCGATGTCGCGGTCCTGGACGTACGGCTGCCGGACGGCAGCGGGGTGGAGGTCTGCCGGGAGATCCGCTCCGCCGACGAGAACATCAAATGCCTCATGCTCACCTCGTTCTCCGACGACGAGGCGCTCTTCGACGCGATCATGGCCGGCGCGTCCGGCTACGTACTGAAGGCGATCCGCGGCAGCGAGCTGCTGTCGGCCGTACGGGATGTCGCGGCCGGCAAATCACTGCTCGACCCGGTGGCCACGGCGCGGGTCCTGGAGCGGCTGCGCGACGGTGGCACCAGCAAACGCGACGCCCGGCTGGCGAGCCTCACCGATCAGGAACGGAAGATTCTCGACCTGATCGGCGAGGGTCTGACCAACCGTGTCATCGGCGAACGGCTGCATCTCGCCGAGAAGACGATCAAGAACTATGTCTCCAGCCTGCTCGCCAAACTGGGCATGGAGCGGCGCTCGCAGGCGGCGGCATACGTGGCCCGGATCCAGGCGGGACAGGAGCGGGACGACAGCTGAACCGGGGCCGATGAGCGGGGTCGAGGACCAGGGCCGATGGCCGGGGCCGGGAAACCGGATTCTGTCGGCCCGGAATGGTTTGAAATCTTTCTGAATCGTCCTGTCCGGCCTTATTCGGGACTTACGTCCTCAATCATGGGGCTGCTGTCCTCTTACCGGGGCGGCCCACGGCGCGGACAGTGGAAGCCATGCCCATCGAGGAACAGCGCGCCATCGCCCTGCTCAGCCGCGTGTCGTACGGCCGAGTCGCCGCCAGTATGCGCGCGCTCCCCTTCCTGGCCATCGCCCGGCACATCGTCTCGGACGGCTGCGTGGTCCTGCGGATGCACGCGGGCCACGGGCACCACGAGGCGTGCGCGGGCAGCGTCGTCGCCTACGCGGCCGACAACCTGGCCTCCGGTGACGCGCACATCTGGTCGGTCCAGTTCACCGGAACCGCCGAGCTGACCGCACCGGACGCCGAGGAGATCTCCCGGTTCGAGACCGCCCCCGTCCAGGTCAACGGCGAACCGTACGACGCGGTCTATCTGCGCATCAGGCCGCAGTTCGCCACGCTGGACCGGATGGAGTACAACGCTCCGGAAACAGCCGGAGCCTCTCAGTGATCTAACATCTGGCGAGTGCCGCGCTCATATGCAACACCGCCTGTCGGGGAGGTACTGCGCCGCTACCGGTCCCCCGGTGACGCGCTCTCCTGCGAGCCCGTCGCCCAGGGTCTGCTCAACCGCGGCTACCGGCTGGCCACCACCCAGGGCGACTACTTCCTCAAGCACCACCTCGACGGCGACCCCGCCGCGATCAGCCGCCAGCACCGCGCCACCCAGCGCCTCCAGGTGCTCGGGGTCCCCGTCGCGCCGCCGCTGGCCGACACGGACGGCGACACCGTCACGGTGATCGGCGGGCGCTGCTACGCGCTGCACCCCTGGATCGACGGGCGGCACCGGGAGGGCGCCCAGCTCGGCACGGCCTGCTCCCGGCGGCTCGGCGCCCTGCTCGGACGGGTCCACACCGGTCTCGAACGGGTGATGGAGGCCGAGTCCGCGCCGCCCGCGCACGAGAGCGCCGACCCCGCCGACACCTTCGCGGTCATCGAGGAGCTGCTCTCCCGGCTGGCCCGCAGGCGCTCGGGCCGGGACGCCTTCGACGAGCTCGCCGAGCACCGGCTCCGCGAGCGCCGGGGGCTCCTGGAGCGCCATGCGCACCGCCGCCCGCCGCCGGGCGCCGCGGGCGGCTGGGTGCACGGCGACTTCCATCCGCTGAACCTGCTCTACCGGGGCGCCGAACCGGCCGCGATCATCGACTGGGACCGGCTGGGCGTGAAGCCGCGCGCCGAGGAGGCGGTCAGAGCGGCGGTGATCTTCTTCGTGCAGCCCACCGGCGAGCTGGAGCTGACGAAGGTACGGGCCTATGCGCGCGCCTACCGGCGGGCCGCGTCGGCGGCCCCGGCGGAGCTGGCCGCCGCGGTCCACCGGGTGTGGTGGGAGCGGCTCAACGACTTCTGGACGCTGCGCTGGCGCTACCAGCTGCACGACCGCAGGGCCGACCCGCTGTTCCCGGCGGCATCGGCCCTGGTGGTGTGGTGGACCCGCGAGTACGACGCGGTGCGCGAGGCGTTCTCGGGGTGAGAAGGGGGGCGGACTGCGGGGCCGCGAGGGCCGCTCCGAGCGGTGCTGCCCGCACGCGGGCTCCAAACCCGCTCCGTGCTCCGTCCGGGGCTGCGGTGGCCGCCCCGACGTCAGCCGTCCCGGAGTCAGCCGTCCGCCGTCCCGGAGTCAGCCGCCCGTGACGCCCGTCGACGCGTCGCCCGCTGTGCTCCCCGCGGCGGTGCCGGCCGTGCTCGCGCCGTCCGTGGTGGAGCCGCCGTCCTGGTTGCCGCCGTTCGTCGTCGAGCCGTCCGACGAGCCGCCGCTGCCGCCGTCCGACGACCCGCCGCCGTTCGTCTTGCCGCCCGTCGACGAGGAGCCGCCGTCCGACGACGTACCGCCGTTGTCGGAGCCGCCGTTGGTCTTGCCGCCCGAGGACGAGGACCCGCCGCTGGACGACGTACCGCCGCCCGAGGACGACGGGCTCGGCGGAGGCGTCGACGGCCTGTTGTGCGACGGGGTGTCCGACGGGGTGTACGGAGGCTGGTCGGTGTACTGGCCGCCGCTGGACGAGCCGGGGTCGGTGCTGGTGTCCGGGGACGAGTCGTCCGTCGGGGTGTCGCTCGGCTCGTCGGTCTTGGAGTGCGTGGACGTGGGCGACTTGTCGGTGGTCGTACCGCCGGAGCCCTTGCTGCCGAGCCCGCCGTTCGCGAAGACGATGCCCGCCGCGATGGCGACCACCGCGAGCACGGCCACCACCCAGATCCAGCCACGGCCGCCCCGGCTCCGGCCCTCGCCGTCGTACGAACCGTCGTCCGGGTTCATCGGCGGCAGGATCGGGCCCTGCGAGGTGTCGCCGTGCTGCGGGTGGCCGATCGCCGTGGTGGCCGCCATGCCCATCGCGGGGGTGGCGCCGCCCTCGTGCATCGCGACCGGGCCGGTGTTCCACGTACCCGTGTGGCCGCCCTGCTGCTGGAGCATCTGCAGCGAGTACGCGACCAGCGCCCGCATCTCCTCGGCGCTCTGGAACCGGTCGTCCGGGTCCTTCGCGAGGGAGCGCATCACCAGCCCGTCCAGCTCCGGCGGCACCGCTCCGGCCACCTGCGACGGCGGGACCGGCGCGTCCTGGACGTGCTGGTAGACCACCGAGAGCGGGGTCTCGCCGGTGAACGGCGGCCGCATCGCGAGCAGTTCGTACAGCAGACACCCGGTCGCGTACAGGTCGGAGCGGTGGTCGACGGCCTTGCCGAGCGCCTGCTCCGGGGAGAGGTACTGGGGCGTGCCCATGACCATGCCGGTCTGGGTCATCGTCGACTGCGCGCCGTGCAGGGCGCGGGCGATGCCGAAGTCCATCACCTTGACCGCGCCGCCGTCCGTGATGATCACGTTGGCCGGCTTGATGTCCCGGTGCACGATGCCGTGCTGGTGCGAGTAGGCGAGCGCCTCCAGCACACCGGAGACGATGATCAGCGCCTGCTCGGGCGGCGGGGCCTCGGCGTTGATCAGCAGATCGCGGATGGTGCGGCCCTCGACCAGCTCCATCACGATGTAGGGGACGGTGTTGCCGCCCCAGTGGTCCTCGCCCGAGTCGTACACGGCGACCACGGCGTGGTGGTTGAGGCCCGCGACGGACTGTGCCTCGCGGGTGAACCGGGCCTTGGAGACCGGGTCCTCGGCCAGATCCGACCTGAGCAGCTTCACGGCGACGGTGCGGCCGAGCCGGACGTCCTCGGCCGCGAACACCTCGGCCATGCCGCCGCGGCCGAGACGGTGGGTCAGCCGGTAACGGCCGTCGCCGACGAGTCCGCCGACGCCCCACGACTCCGGCACGTCCGACACCCCGCCGCCGCCTGCATCGGATTCGGGTGCCATCAGTCCTCGCCGTCGTGTTCGGTCCGCGTCAGCGGTGGTACGCGGGTGCTCGGTGGTCCTCGCGGCCCAGTGCTTCGCCACGCTACAGGCTCCAGAGGAGGGCCCGGTCCGGCGATGACCGGCCATCAAACCCGGAAGGGCGTCACCCATGCAAATCCTGCGTCCTTCCGGTAACGCTTACGAGACGCTTGGTACGCGTACGGTCACGGAACGGGCACCCGGCTTGACGTGTCGGTGGCCTCGGGCAGACTTTCCCCGGGGCTTTCCGGAAGGCCCCGGGCGGGGGCCGGTGTGGCCGGGACCCGCAGGCAGTCCGCAGTGCAGAGGTCGCGGGTCATCAGAGGTCGCGGGTAAGAGGTCAAGGGGCTCGGGTCCACACGGACGGCAGGCGAGCGCCACATCGGTACGCAGCGCACCCCAGCGGTGCGCCACAGGGGGAGCCACGCCATGAGCCAGGACGGCGCGCAGGGCCGCTACGCGGGAGATTCGGTCGCCGGAGGGCGCTATCAGCTCCGTGACCTGCTCGGCGAGGGCGGTATGGCGTCGGTGTACCTGGCGTACGACCAGGCGCTCGACCGGCAGGTCGCCATCAAGACCCTCCACACGGAGCTGGGACGCGAGCAGTCGTTCCGCGAGCGGTTCCGGCGCGAGGCACAGGCGGTCGCCAAGCTCTCGCACACCAACATCGTCTCGGTCTTCGACACCGGCGAGGACACCCTCGGCGAAGCGCTGATGCCGTACATCGTCATGGAGTACGTGGAGGGGCAGCCGCTCGGCTCCGTACTCCAGGCGGACATCGCCCAGTACGGCGCGATGCCGGCCGACAAGGCGCTGAAGATCACCGCCGATGTGCTGGCCGCGCTGGACACCAGCCATGAGATGGGCCTGGTCCACCGGGACATCAAGCCGGGCAACGTGATGATGACCAAGCGCGGCGTCGTGAAGGTCATGGACTTCGGCATCGCCCGCGCCATGCAGTCGGGCGTCACGTCGATGACCCAGACCGGCATGGTCGTCGGCACCCCGCAGTACCTCTCGCCGGAGCAGGCGCTCGGCCGCGGCGTCGACGCGCGCTCCGACCTCTACTCGGTCGGCATCATGCTCTTCCAGCTGCTGACGGGACGGCTGCCGTTCGACGCGGACTCGCCGCTGGCGATCGCGTACGCACACGTCCAGGAGGAGCCGGTCGCTCCTTCCTCGCTCAACCGCTCCCTCACACCGGCCGTCGACGCGCTGGTCGCCCGCGCGCTGAAGAAGAACCCGAACGAGCGGTTCCCCTCGGCGGAGTCCATGCGGGACGAGTGTCTACGGGTCATGACGTCGGGCCACACCGGCGCCGCCCCGATGGTCGTCGGAGGCGCCGCCGCGCCGAACAGCGGCTCGGGTGTCGGCTCGGCGGTCTTCCCGCCGGTGGACTCGTCGCTGCCGCAGAGCGGCCAGGTCCAGACGCCCTACCAGCCCGGACCGTACGGGACCCCGTCCCCCGCGTCCTCGTACGGCTACCCCCAGCAGGGCGGATACCAGACCCCGCCGCCGCAGCACGGCTACCAGTCGCCCGCCACTCCGTACGGCGCGCAGCAGTACGGGGTGCAGGGGTCCGGGATGCAGGGGTCCGGGGTCCAGGGGGCCGGGATGCAGACCCCGCCGCCGTACGGTGTTCCGGCCCCGTCGTCGCCCGCCGGGCCGGGCGGCTCCGGGGGGCGGCGGACGCCGATGCTGGTGGGCGCCGTCGTGGTGGCGCTGCTGGCGGTCGGCGGGGTGATCGCGGCGGTCCACTACGGCGGCTCGGACGACAAGGCCGCCGCTGACGGCAAGAAGGACTCCAGTACGTCGGTGAAGGCCGGGCACAAGGGGCCCGAGCGGGACCGGACGATGGAGACCACGGAGTGCTCCGACCCGCCGGCGGGTGTCACGGACCCGGACAAGATCGAGCTGCCCGACTTCACCTTCAAGGACATCCTGTCGGTGAAGGCGTGCGCCCAGGCGGCCGGCTGGCACATCACGACGAAGAAGGAGGCCAGCGGTCAGTGGGGCCAGGACGTCGTCCTGGACCAGTACCCGCTGGCCCACACCAACGTCAGCCCCAAGGACCTCACCATCACGCTCGGGGTCTCGACGGGCGACGCGAACTGAGGCGGCGCGAACTGAGGCGGCGCCCTCGGGTGCGGGCCCCTCGGTCGAAGGCCCCTCGGGTGCGGGCCCCTCGGGGGTGCGGGCTCCTCGGGTGCGGGCCGACCTGTTCGCAGGCTTTCTCAGGCGTAGGCCCATCTGGCCAGAGGCCCGGTACACGTACGGCGTGTGCCGGGCCTTTCGCTATGCCCGGGATGCCGGAATCGTGCTGAGATGTGACGATCTATTCGTCATTCTTTTGCTTTCTGCTGCCGGGCGCTCCGGCAGGAAAGAAGGGGCACCCGGTGATCGGTCTGGTGGCGCTTGCGGTGATGCTGTCCCCGGTATCCACGGACTCGGCGGCGCCGCCACCGGCAGCCGGCGCGGTGGTCACCCAGAGCGCGTCCCCCAGGGCCGCCGTGAGCGGTGCGGCGCTCGCACCCCCACCGGGAACCGCGGCGGGTGCCGACGCGGGGGTCATCGCGGGGAACACGACCGGGGACCCGGCCGCCGACCCCGCCGGCATCGCGGGTGCGGCGGACGGGGCGGGGACCGGGCCCACCGAAACCGACGGCTCCCCGGGCAAGGGGGCCCAGGCGGGCAGCGCTCCGGGCGCGGGCGGGGGCACCGGCAGGGGGCCCGGAGGCCCCTGGGGCACGCCCCCCGGGACGGGCGGACCCGAACCGTCCGGCACCGTGCCCGGCACCGCCACCCCGGGCACCATCACTTCGGGCAGCGGCGCGGCGGGCGCCCCCAAGGACCCCTCGGCACACCCCTCACTGGCGGGTGCCCCCGCCGGGCAGGGCCGTCCACGGCCCGGCAGGGAACCGGGCGCCTCACCCTCCCCTTCCGGCGGACCGGACCCCGCCGCCCACCCGAGCGCCACGGCACGGGCCGGCCACCTCTCCGTACCGGTCCACCGCCCGACCGGCCGGCACCCGATGACGCGGGGCCACGACGACAACGGGCAGGTACGGGAGCACACGGCGCGGGCGGACAGCACCGCCCCGACAGCCCACACGGACACCACGGATCCCACGGATCCCACCGCCAAGAACATGGAGGCGGCGGCCGACCGCGCCACCCAGCAGACCGCTTCGGACACCTCCGCTCTCGCGCTGCACGTGGGGGCCCTGGGCGCCGGACTCGCCCTGGTCGGCCTCGGTCTGGGCTTCCTGGGGCTGCGACTGCGCCGGCCGTAGGAGGCCGCGTCCGGCTCACCGGGAGGCCCGCCGGGGTTTGCCTTTGACGACATACTCGGTATACATACTGAGTATGTCGATCCGTCACGGCCTACTGGCCCTCCTGGAGCGTGGCCCCCGCTACGGCTCTCAGCTCCGTACCGAATTCGAGTCCAGGACCGGCTCCACCTGGCCGCTCAACGTCGGGCAGGTCTATACGACACTCGCCCGTCTTGAGCGCGACGGCATGGTGGTGCAGGACTCCGAGGACGGCGCGGGCCACACGCTGTACGCCATCACCGACGCCGGCCGGGAGGAACTCCACAGCTGGTACGAGGCCCCCGTCGACCGCACCAGTCCGGCCCGTGACGAACTGGCCATCAAGCTGGCGATGGCCGTCGGGGCGCCCGGCGTCGACATCCGCGCGGTCATCCAGTTGCAGCGCGGCCACACGGTCAAGGCGATGCAGGACTACACCCGGCTGAAGGCCCGCGCCCTGGAGAACGACCCGGCCAACCGTGACGAGGTGGCCTGGCTGCTCGTACTGGAACAGCTGATCTTCCAGGCGGAGGCGGAGGCCCGCTGGCTCGACCACTGCGAGTCCCGTCTGGTTCGCCTGGCAGCCGCGGCACAGACGGAGCCCGCCCCGGCCGCAGCACGCAGACCCCGCGCGAGGCCCCGCTCAAAGTCCGGCCGCTGAACCGCTGCTGACGGCCCGTTCGAACTGCCCATGACGGCCCGTTCGGGCATCCGCAGGGCGCTGTTCGGGCACCGGAGACGCCCGGCCGGGCAGGCGCAGCCAGGCCGTCCGGGACCGGCCACCCGGCCCACCCGGCAGACCGGCCACCGTCCATCCGGCCGGCCACCACGCCCATGCGGCCGGACACCCGGCCCCTGTGGCCGGCCACCACGGTCCATCCGGTCACCCGGCCCGGCCACCACCGCCCGTCCGGCGCCGTCCGAGAGCGCACGCCACCGTCCACCCGGCGCCGACCGACCACCGCCCGGCCGCCCAACCGCCCATCCCGCCGACCGACCACCGCACGCACCAAGGGGGGACCCCGTGTCCACACAGACCACCGCACCACCCGTACTGGAGCTCAGAGAACTCACCCGCACCCACGGCAGCGGCATCGCCGAGGTGCACGCCCTGCGCGGGGTGAACCTCACCGTCCGCGCGGGTGAACTCGTCGCCGTCATGGGCCCGTCGGGCTCCGGCAAGTCCACCCTTCTCACGCTGGCCGGCGGCCTGGACACCGCGAGCACCGGCCAAGTGATCATCGAGGGGCAGGACATCACCGCCCTCAGCCGCAAGCGGCTCGCCGCGCTCCGCCGCCGCAGCGTCGGGTACGTCTTCCAGGACTACAACCTCATCCCGGCCCTCACCGCGGCCGAGAACATCGCCCTGCCGCGCGAACTGGACGGCATATCCGTCCGCAAGGCCCGCGCGGAGGCCAGGGAGGCGCTCGACGCGATGAAACTCACCGAGGTCGCCGACCGCTTCCCGGACGAGATGTCAGGCGGCCAGCAGCAGCGCGTGGCCATCGCCCGCGCCCTCGTCGGCGACCGGCGGCTGGTACTCGCCGACGAGCCGACCGGCGCCCTGGACTCCGAGACCGGCGAGACGGTGCTGGCCCTGCTGCGCACCCGCTGCGACGCGGGCGCGGCGGGCGTCATGGTCACCCATGAACCCCGGTACGCGGCCTGGGCGGACCGCGTGGTGTTCCTGCGGGACGGCTCGGTCGTCGACCAGACCCTCAGGGCGGACGCCGATTCGCTGCTCACGGCCGAGGGCACCAGGTGAGCGTCTTCAAGGGCCGGCGCGCGGCCCTCCGAATCGCCCGCAGGGACGCACTGCGGGCCAAGGGCCGCAGCGCCCTGGTCGTCGCCATGATCGCGCTGCCGGTGCTGGGCGTCACCGCGGCGGACATCACGTACCGCAGTGCCGTCTCGACGCCGTCGGAGAGGCTGACCTCCACGATGGGCGCGGCCGACGCCCTGTTCAGCGATCCGGGACTCGACGGCCGCCCGATCGAGCAACTGCCGCAGGCCGACTCGTACATGCCGGCCGACACCAAGTCCGGCGGTACGTCCGCCGCGCGCACCACCGCGCACAGCGGTCCTTCGGACCTGACCGCCGCGCTCCCCCGGGGCGCACGCACCATCACCAAGCAGGACGTGCTGGCGACCGTCACCACCCGCTACGGCATCAAGACCGACGAGATCACCGAGCTGGACACCGCGGACCCCATGGTCCGCGGCATGGTCAGCCTGCTGCGCGGTACGTACCCGAAGGCGGACAGCGACCTGGTCGCCACCGACGCCTTCCTCAAGTCGGCCGGACTGCACGTCGGTTCGCACACCACGGTCCGGGGCCTCGACAAGACCTTCACGATCACCGGCGCCGTCGAAGTACCCTCCGGGCTGAAGGAGAGCTTCCTGTACGTGCGGCCGGGTGCCCTCATCAAGCCCTGGCAGCGGGCCGCCGCGGCCGACCACGGCGTCACACCTCCCGACCCCGGGGACCCCGCCCTGCTCGTCAAGGCCGCCGGGGCATCCGGGGTGAGCTGGCAGGACGTCCTGGCGGCCAACAAGCACGGCGTGCTGGTCGAGTCCCGCCGCGTCGTGCTCGACCCGCCACCGGACTCCGAGGTCCCGGCCGCCGCCCAGCTCAGTGTCGGCGGATCGGGGCACGAACTGGAGCTGACCGCGGCGCTGGCGACCGTCGTCGCCATGGCGATGCTGGAGATCGTGCTGCTGGCAGGCCCCGCCTTCGCGGTCGGCGCGCGCCGCTCACGGCGCCAGCTCGGCCTGGTCGGCACCTGCGGCGGCGACCGGCGGCACATCCGCTCCATCGTGCTCGCCGGGGGAGCGGTGCTGGGCGCCGGGGGCGCCGTGGCCGGTACCGCCGCCGGTCTCGTCCTGACGATCGCCCTGCGTCCCCTGATCGAGGGGTGGGCGGGCAAGCGCTTCGGCAGCATCGACATCCGGCCCTGGGAACTGCTGGCCATCGCGGCGATCGGCCTGGTCACCGGGGTACTGGCAGCGCTGGCTCCGGCCATCGTGGCGGGCCGGCAGCCGGTCGTCGAGTCGCTGACGGGCCGGCGCGGGGTGCGCCGCTCTTCACGGGTGCTGCCGGTGCTCGGCGTCGTCGCCATCCTGGCCGGTGGCGCCGTGGCGGTCCTGGGCGGACTCAAGGGGCACGCGATGGCGGCCGCCGCGGGCTCGGTCGTGGCGGAACTCGGCGTGCTCGCCTGCACTCCGGTGATCGTGGGATCGCTCGGCCGGCTGGGCCGCTTCTTCCCGCTCGCCCCACGGCTCGCCCTGCGCGACGCGGCCCGCAACCGGGGCCGTACCGCCCCGGCCGTCGCCGCGGTGATGGCCGCGGTCGCGGGCACCGTGGCCATCGCGACGTACAGCGCGAGCTCCCAGGCCGAGCAGGCGTACAACGCCCACCACTCCCTGCCGCCCGGTGTCATCACGCTCAACGCCGACATCTACCGGGAGCACGCCAACCCGGCGAAGGCACTGGAACTGGCCCGCGGCCTCGCCCGGCGCGACCTGCCGGTGCAGGGCGCCCCCGCCACCATCAGCCGCATATGGGCGGGCAGCGACTGCGCCGCGTTCCCGGACGCGGACACCGCTGCCTGTGGCACGCTCACCATGCCGAAGCCCAAGGCCAACATCTGTCCGTTGCAGGCAGCCGGGGGCAAGGAGCTGGCGGCCAGGCTCTCCGCGGCCGAGCACAAGCAGCTGGTGAACTCACCGAAGTGCAAGGACGCCGAGTACGCGGACACCGCCTTCGACAACGACGCGGAGATCGTCGTCGGCGACAGCGCGACGCTGCGCCTCTACGCCGGGCTGACCGACCCGGCCGCCACCAGGGCGCTGGCAGCCGGCACCCCCGTACTCCTCAACAACGCGTACGCCGGGTCCGACGGAAAGGTCACCCTGAAGGCCGTCCACCGCTACCTCCCCGAGGACAAGGCGAACCGCGCACGGCACCCCGGGAAGGCCAGGACGACCGTCAGCCGCCTCGCGGTCTACCGGGCGGCCGACCGGTTCGCGGCCACCCCCGGGATCCGCCTGGTCATGCCGCAGGCCGCCGCCGACCGCCTCGGCCTGCACACCGGCCCGGACGTCTCCGTCTACCGGGTCGCACGCCCGCCGACCGATGCCGAGAAGCAGCGTTTCAGCGACGAGATGTCCCAGGCCGGCAACGTCGCCTTCCTCTCCCAGAACGAGAAGCCGGAGAACAACGACACCACCCTGCTGATCCTGGCGCTGTTCTCCGGTGTCGTGACGCTGGGCGCCGCGGCCATCACCACGGGCCTGGCGAAGGCCGACGCGGAGGCCGATCTGACGACCCTGAGCGCCATCGGCGCCCCGCCCGGCGTACGGCGCACGCTCAGCGGCTTCCAGTGCGCGGTGGTCGCGGGGGCGGGGGTGCTGCTCGGTACCGCGGCGGGCGTGATACCGGCCGTCGCGGTGCGGCTCACGGACCTCAAGAGGGCGCTGGACCAGATGCGGGCGCACCCGATGGACTCCGCGTACACCCCGATCGAGCTGCCGTGGGAGACCATCGGCATCCTCGTGGTGGCCGTACCGGTCCTGGCCGGTCTGCTGGCCGCGGGCCTCACCCGGTCCCGGCTGGTGCTGGCCCGGCGGGCCGGCTGATGCGGCGCCGCACGGTGGATCAACCCGGAACGGGGGCAGAACCCCTCATGGAGTACGTGTGCGAGACAATGTCGGCATGGAGATGCCGAGGAGTGAACGGTCGGAACAGCCGGAGGAGCACCCCAAGGTCCTCATCGTGGGACAGGACGGGATGGCGCTCGGCGGCGGGGCCGGCGGTGACGACGAGTCGCGCGAGGTCCCAGTGACGGAAATGGTGGAACAGCCCGCCAAGGTCATGCGCATCGGCAGCATGATCAAACAGCTCCTGGAGGAAGTCAGGGCGGCCCCTCTCGACGAGGCGAGCCGGGTCCGGCTCAAGGACATCCACGCCTCGTCCGTGAAGGAGCTGGAGGACGGCCTGGCCCCCGAGCTGGTGGAGGAGCTGGAGCGCCTCTCGCTGCCCTTCACCAACGAGGCCATCCCGTCGGAGGCGGAACTGCGCATCGCGCAGGCGCAGCTGGTGGGCTGGCTGGAGGGTCTGTTCCACGGCATCCAGACGGCGCTGTTCGCCCAGCAGATGGCGGCGCGGGCCCAGCTGGAGCAGATGCGGCGGGCGCTTCCGCCCGGCGTGGCCGGCCCCGAGGACGAGGACGTGGAAGGCGGCCACGGGGCGATCCGCTCGGGGCCGTACCTGTGAGTTCAGGGCCGTACGTCTGGGGTCAGGCCACCACGGACTTCCTGCCCGTACGTCTGAGGTCAGGCCACCACGGACTTCCTGCCCGTACGTCTGAGGTCAGGCCACCACGGACTTCCTGCCCGTACGTCTGAGGTCAGGCCCGTACCTCCACGTTCCGGCCTGTACGTCTGGGTTCCCGCCCGTACCTCTACGTTCCTGCCCGTCGCTCCTTCCCGTGCCCGAACTCGGCGGCGGGCGGCGGGCCCCCGGGGGGGGGGGCGCGGGCGGCGGTCGGGGGGGGTGGGCGCGCGCCGCGGGCGCG
>NZ_JBHYWP010000012.1:61311-101162 GCF_042751845.1 Streptomyces sp. NPDC059398
TATAATGTTCGCCCCGGTCGCTCTTGCGGGCCGCCTCAGCGGGGGGGGGGGGGCGGCCCGGGCGGCGCGCAACCCGCGCGCTGCGGGATGCCGGGCCCTCCGCCGTGTGCCGGTGGCTGCCGCGGCTCGCGCCGCACCCACGCCTGACGGTTTCGGCGGGTGGCCGAACACCCCCTTCCGCTTGGTGAGAGGGTGGAGCGCGAAAGCCAACCCCCACGAAGACGGGACGCGGACATGCAGGCCGTACGCAGCAGTACTGTCGAAATTCCGACCCAGGACGGCACGGCGGACGCGTATTTCGTCCACCCCGATGACGACGGGCGTCACCCCGCTGTGCTGCTCTACCAGGACGCGTTCGGGCCGCGCCCGGCGCTCAACGCGATGGCCGACCGGCTGGCCGCTGAGGGATACGCGGTCCTGGTGCCCAATGTTTTCTACCGCCAGGGCCCCGCCCCGGTGGTCCCGCTGCCCGAGCACATCGACCACGACAACCGTGGCCCGCTGATCGCCGGAGTGATGCCGCTGATGCAGGGCCTGACACCGGACCTGGTGGTCTCCGACGCGCACGCCTATCTCGGCTGGCTCGCCGACTGCCCCCAGGCCACCGACGGGCCGGTCGGCATCACCGGCTACTGCATGGGCGCCCGGCTCGCCCTGTACACCGCGGGCTCCTACCCGGACCGGGTGGCCGCGCTCGGTGGTTTCCACGGCGGCCGTCTCGCCACCGACCAGCCCGACAGCCCCCACCTCGCGGCCGCCACCATGACGGCGGAGGTGTACTTCGGCCACGCCGATCAGGACGCGTCGATGCCGCCCGAGCAGCAGGAGCTCCTGGAGAAGACACTCACCGAAGCCGGTGTCACCCACCGCTGCGAGGTGTACCAGGGCGCGGGCCACGGTTACACCCAGTCCGACACCTCCGATTTCGACTCCGAGGCGACGGAGCGTCACTGGACCGCTCTGCTGGACCTGTTCGGCCGGACCCTGCACGGCTGACGACTCTCGTCCGTGCCCCGGCGACGCGACGGCGCGGGCGGCTCTCGCGGCCTCCCCCGCCGACCCGTCAGTAGTCCGGCCAGGACGGGCGGTGGTCATCGCCTGGTACGTGGACCGCTCGCGGCTTCCGCGGGAACCATCGCTTCACCGTGCGAGCGATGCGCCCGGCTGGAGCTGCCGGTTCAGCCGGGCGGAGAGGGACGATCACGGGGATGCGGGGAGGGATGGGCCTGGTCCGGGTGCTGAAAACGGGCTCGTACGGTTGCCGGGGGGCAGCGCGGTTGTAGCGGCGCGGCGTCCTGATGGGCAGGCCGGCGCGTGTGCGGCCAACCGGGCGGTGGGCGGCCCGGGGTCCCCCTCGTACGCCTGAGGTGGTGCCGACGACCTGCTCTCTCACGAAGGCCCGGTCCGCAGTCCCGACGTCGGCCACCGGAGCAGGGGCGCCATCTGGCTGTCCGTCCGGTGGGGCGTCGAGGAACCGGATCGTGAAGTTCACGGGCGGGCTCTGCGCCGCTCGCAGGCAGTCCCATACCTGCTGCCAGCGCCGGACACCGGCCGGCTCGACGTTCAGCGCCTCCATGAACGCCGTGAGGTGGGCGCGTGAGGGAACGGCCTCGCCCCTCAGAATGACGCTCAGACTGCTCTTGGGCAGACGGTGGCGCTTCCCGTCAGCAGTCTTGCCCGCCGCCCTCTGCAGCTCCGCCAGAGACGGCTGGCCTTCCCTGACGCGCATCTCGACCATGACGCGCCGTAACGTGGCGAAGCTGTCGACCACGTCGGGCCGCGTCGCTACGGAGTTCAGCATGGAGCGCACCGACGATGCCAGGGCGGTGTTCTCGGCGGTCCCGGCGGTCCCGGTGTTCTCGGCGGCCCCGGTGTTCCGGGTGTTCCCGGTGTTCCCGGCAGTCCCTGCGTTCTGAAAGGCCGGCGAGTGGGCCGAGCCCCGCTGTTCGGCACTGCGCGCGGCCTTCCACAGCCACAGCGCCTGCCCGACATCGGCCTCGCACGCTCTCACATAGACGAGCACCAGCCGGCGGGACGGGACCGTGCGGCCGCTGGCGCCGCGCGACAGCATCGAAGCACTGAACTGGTGACCGGTCAGCTTGGCCATTGCCGCGTAGGTGACGCCTCGGCGCTCGCGCTGGGCACGTAGCCACAGCGCGAGCGCTTCGGACTGCCGGGTCGATGCGGCAACGGCGTTCTCACGCCGTCCCATGCGGCTGTCAGATCACCGGGTGCGGGAGCCGGGCCGCCGCGCGTACGGCCCTGACGTACCGGCAGGAGACGTACAGAGCACCGGTGATGAACTCCAGGGCGCCGGGCATCGGTTTCCCGGTGGCCGCGAGCACCGTGGCCACGACGAGGACGACAACCACGACGACCGTCTCCGTCGTCGTCAGAGCCCCCGCGGAAGGGCCCCTGCCGGGGGCCGGAGAAGAAGAGAGTGAACGCATGCGTTACCACCTGTCGTCATGTCACGCCCCTTTCGGAGCGCGGTGATTGGCTGCACCGTGAACAGCCGGAGGCGACTTCCAGGTCGGCCCTCCAGCCGCCTGGATCCTCTCACCGGTGGTTCGGCCACCACCATGTGCGGCCTCCGGGAAGGGGGCATTGATACCTGGGCGTCCAGGAATTCACCACCGCCTGAGAGGCGGGACGGCACCACTGCCAGCCAGAAGACGCAGATCAGGGAAACAGACCCATTAATTTCATTCAGTTTCGTCCAGCTGCCATTGCCGAAGCGGGGCACCCGGTGCCATCGTCCTTACAACGCCGCCTCCAGCTCTGCTGCCGAGGCCCCCTGGCGTCGTGGCTGCACCATGAAACAGGGACTGGGCATCACCGCGTTCCAGCGCGGCGCCCGAGAAGGTGGCGCACCCTTCACCAGGTGCGCCACCACTCAGCAGCGTCACAATCCGGCTGCTTCGCCCCCCTGGTACGCGGTACGGTGCGCCGATGCCAGCGATCAGGAAGTTCCAAGTCACCTTTGACTGCGCGGAGCCTGAGCGTCTCGCCCGCTTCTGGTGTGAGGTGCTGGGGTACGTCATGCCGCCGCCACCGGAGGGGTTCACCACCTGGGACGATTTCAACCGCACCCTGACTCCTGAGAAGCGGGGATCATGGTCGGCCTGCAGTGATCCCTCAGGTGCCGGCCCGCGCCTGTACTTCCAGCGCATCCCCGAAGGCAAGACCGTCAAGAACCGGGTGCATCTCGACGTCCGGGCCGGCACCGGGCTCGTCGGGGACGAGCGCCTCGCCACGCTCGAAGCCGAGTGCGCACGACTGGTCGCGCTCGGTGCGATCCATGTGCAGACGCTGTACGCCGACGAGGAGAACGAGTCGTGCATCCCGATGCTGGACATCGAGGGCAACGAGTTCTGCATCGACTGAGAGGAGGAGGCCGGCGCCCCGGCAGCCGCGCCGCCGGAAGGACGCCGTGCCGATGTGTCCGCCGGGCATGCCTGACGTGACGACGCCCGCCGCCCCGGGGGGGGGGGGCACCCCCCCGCCCGGGGTCGGGGGGGGGGGGCCGGGGGCCCGGGGCCCCCCACCCCAAGTCCCGGGACGGCCTCAGGCGCGGAGAAGGACCTTCCCCACATGCACCCCGGAGTCCAGCACCCGGTGTCCTTCGGCAGCGAGGGCCATGGGGAGTTCCTGGTCCACCACGGGCCGTACCCGGCCGCCGGAGACCAGCGGCCAGACATGCTCACGGACCGCGGCGACGATCGCCGCCTTCTCGCCCAGCGGCCGCGCACGCAGCGATGTGGCCGTGATGGCGCCCCGCTTCCCCAGCAGCGCCGCGAGGTTCAGCTCGCCCTTCGCGCCGCCCTGCATACCGATCACCGCAAGACGCCCGCTGGTCGCCAGCGCCTCCACATTCCGGTCCAGGTACTTCGCACCGACGATGTCGAGGATGACGTCTGCCCCGGCCCCGCCGGTCGCCTTCCGGATCTCCTCGACGAAGTCCTGCTCGCGGTAGTTGATCAGTACGTCGGCGCCCAGCTCCGCACAGCGGGCCAGCTTCTCGTGGCTTCCCGCGGTGACGGCCACCCGCGCTCCCACCGCCTTGCCCAGCTGGATCGCCATCGTGCCGATCCCACTGGAACCGCCGTGCACCAGCAGCATCTCGCCGGGGCGCAGATGGGCGACCATGAAGACGTTCGACCAGACGGTGCAGGTGACTTCCGGCAGCCCCGCCGCGGTGACGAGATCGATCCCTTCCGGTACCGGCAGCAGCTGTCCGACGGGTACGGCGACCTTCTCCGCGTACCCCCCGCCGCCCAGCAGCGCACACACCTCGTCGCCGACGGCCCACCCGGACACCCCGGGCCCCAGCGCCGTGATCCGCCCGGAGCATTCCAGGCCGGGATAGGGCGAGGCCCCGGGAGGCGGGTTGTAGAAGCCCTGGCGTTGCAGGACGTCGGCACGGTTGACGGCGGACGCCACGACCTCGACGAGGACTTCGCCCTCGCCGGGGACGGGGTCGGGCACTTCGGCCCAGACAAGCGCCTCGGGACCGCCGGACTCGGGGATCGTGATCGCATGCATGATCGCGAGGCTACTCCGCGCCGGCGCCCGTCGCCTTGGAGGAAACCCGGACAATCGCGATCACCCGGTCGGTGAGCTGGAGCGGGCTGGCGTCGGGGTCGTCGTACCCGAGCAGCCGGTGCCCGCGCTTCACGGTGACGACCAGATCGTTCACGTCCCGGACGCTCCGGCCGACCTCGGCCTTTATGACCGGCCGCTCGACCAGATCGAGCCCGCTGCCCTGCTGGATCAGATCCTCCATCACGGTCCCCGCGCTCGGGCTGAGCACGGAGAGACCGAGCAGCCGTCCCGCCGCACTGGCGCTCGTGATCACCGCGTCTGCGCCGGACTGGCGCAGCAGCGGAGCGTTCTCCTCCTCGCGCACCGCGGCGACGATCTTCGCCCCCCGGTTGAGCTGCCGCGCGGTCAGCGTGACCAGTACGGCGGTGTCGTCGCGCTGGGTGGCGATGACGATCTGCCGGGCACGCTGCAGCTCGGCGCGGAGCAGTACGTCACTGCGGGTCGCATCCCCGATGACGCCCGCGAAACCCTCCGCGTTGGCGGCCTCGATGACCTTGCTGTTGGGGTCGACGACGACGATCTGCTCGCGCTTCAGACCGGTCGCACACAGCGTCTGCATCGCGGAGCGGCCCTTCGTACCGAATCCGACGACGACGGTGTGGTCACGCAAGCGGAGCCTCCAGCGGTTCAGCCGCCACTCCTCCCGGGTGCGCTCGGTGAGCACTTCGAGAGTGGTGCCGACCAGGATGATCAGGAACAGCACGCGCAGCGGCGTGACAACCAGGATGTTGGTGAGCCGCGCACCGTCGCTGTACGGGACGATGTCGCCGTACCCCGTGGTGGAGAGGGTGACCGTGGCGTAGTAGAAGGAGTCGAGCAGGTCGACCGTGCTGTCGGCGTTGTCGTGATAGCCACCGCGGTCCAGCCAGACGATGAGGGCCGTCACCACCAGCACCAGCAGCGCGATCAGGACTCGCCTGCCGACCTGCCGGAGCGGTCGCTCGACCACCCGCCGGGGTAGTTTCACCCGGCGGGTCACCAATTTTTCCCCCACCTGCCGGTCGAGGGCATCATGACCGGGCAGTTTCACGTGAAACACTCCTCAGCCCACGGCAGATCGAGGATCTCCAGCAGCTGTCCGGCCCGCGCACCGCCGGACGGTACGACGGCGAGTCCGTCGGCGGCGGCGACACCGCGAAGCATCGCCGGCCCATGGAAATGCAGCGGAACCACCTCATATGTCCGGTGCACCACAGGCACGAGTCGGGTGTCGTACGGGTGACCGTGCACCTCTTCGCTTACAGGCATGGCATAAGCCTCCACGACAGCGCGGCCCGCGAGGGCCCGCATCAGCGGATCTGCAAGTGTCAACAGCCCCGATACGGCGGCCAGCGGGTTCCCGGGGAGCCCGACGAGGTGGCGGCCATCGGCCAGCCGGGCGAGCAGCATCGGGTGGCCGGGGCGCACGGCGACGCTGTCGACCAGCAGCTCGGCGCCCAACTGGTGGAGGATCGGGTGGACATGATCGACCGGCCCGGCCGCGGTGCCCCCGGTGGTGACGACGACATCGGCCGGGGAGCCGGCGACGGCCCGCCGGAGGGCCTCGGCGTCGTCGCCGAGATGCCGGGTGGCCAGGACCTCGGCGCCGAGCGTCCGCAGCCAGGGCCCGATCATCGGCCCCAACGCATCCCGGATCAGCCCGTCATGCGGAAGACCGTCGGCCAGCAACTCATCGCCGAGCACCAGCACTTCCACCCGGGGCCGGGGGAGGACCGGCAGCTCGTCGTAACCGGCCGCAGCTGCCAGACCGAGCACGGCAGGGGTCACCAGGCCCCCGGTCGGCAGCAGTTGGTCACCGGTCCGGCACTCCTGGCCACGGGGCCGGATGTCCTGCCCGGTGACCACATTGCGCTGCGCGTACAGCTGTCCGGCGCGGTCGTCGGCCCGGGCATGTTCGGAACGGACGACGGCGGTCGCGTCACGCGGGATCCGGGCACCGGTGGCGATCCGTACGGCGTCGCCGTCGGCGAGCGGGCCGGGCTCGGCCCGGCCGGCGAGGGCACCCTCCCCTCCGCTGATCCGCCAGGGCCCCGGGCCGGAGACGGCCCAGCCGTCCATGGCCGAGGTGTCGAAGGACGGCAGATCGGTGAGGGCGGTCAGCGGTCCGGCCAGGGTCAGGCCCAGCGCCTGGTCCAGCGGCGCCTGCCGCGCGGACGCCGCCACCGCACGCCCCGCCCGCGCCGCACGGAGACGGGCATCGGCCCAGGGCGCGGCACGGTGCTTCTCCGGCCCGGGGGACGACCCCCGGGCGGGCGGGGCGTCGACACCTTCACCGCGGGCCCGAAATGCGGCTTCTCCACCATGGGCCCAGGATGCGGCTTGTCCGTGGGCTCCGGATGCGGTGCCGGGCGCGGCGCGCTCCCCGGATGCGGCAGGGCCGTTCGCGCGGTCGGCGGGGTGGCTCCCGGATGCGGCGGGCTGCCGGCCGGCCGCACGGTGGTGTGACGATGCGGTGGGCTGCGGGGCGGCTGGTGGCTCTTTGCTGACGAGCGCGAGCGCTTCTTCCAGGTCGCGGTCCTGCTCATCCGTCATCCGGCGTCGGTCCCCTTGGCCGCTCCGGCTTCGTCGGCCCACCGGTTGGCGAGCGCGGCGGCCCTGCGTGCGGCCGTGGCAACGGCCTCCGGCCCGTCCTGTTCCGCCTTCGCCGCGGCATAGCCGACAAGGAAGGTGGTCAGCGGCGCGGCCGGCCGGGCGACGCCGTGTGCGGCATCGCGAGCCAGGTCGAGGAGGACGCCGGTGTCGACATCGAGCTCGATGCCCAGCTCGGCTTTGACTGCGGTGATCCATTCATCAAGCACATACCCATGCTCCCTGATACGGGCACGTGCCGATGCCACGTCCTCCCAGGTGTCGCAGTCGAACGAGGCCAGGGGGCCCGCGGCGATCCGGGCGAGCTCCAGCCCGGAGGTGAGCCGCCGCAGCGGCAGCCCGGCGAGCGAACCGTGCTCGGCGGTGAGCAACGCGAGTCCACGGCGCAGGGCGTCGGTACGGTACGCCGCGACGAGGGGCTGGTCACGGCCGCCCGGATCGGTGAGCAGCGCCCCGTCGTGCGGGCCCGCAGCCAGGGCGCCGAGCAGGCCCGGCACGGTGTCCGCACCCAGAAAGGGCAGGTCGGCGGAGAGTACGAGCACGCTGGGGGCCGACACTGCGCGCACCCCGGCTCCGAGCGCCGCCAGCGGGCCGCCACCGGGCGGCTCCTCCCGGGCCCAGACCACAGGCCGCGCGGTCTCCCGTCGCCCCCCGACGACCACAATGGTCCCGGCCCCTCGGCAGGCCCCGAGCACCCGGTCGAGCAGTGTCAGCCCGCCCACGGTGAGGCCGGGCTTGTCGGCACCACCGAGCCGCTTGGCGGCCCCTCCGGCGAGCACCACGGCGTCATACAAGGTCATCCCGCGAGTATGGGCCGCCGCCGGGCTCCACGGAATCCCGCGTCACCCTTCACCCCCGTCATCCTCCAGCCGGTGCCGCCAACCGCCTGGTGCCGCCCAGCCGGTCCCGCCAGCCGCCCGGTGCCGCCCACCCGGTCCCGCCGGCCGCCCCGTACGGTCCACTCCGTGCCCACCCAGCCGGTCCCGCCGGCCGCCCGGTGCCACCAGCCCCAGCCACCCGGCGCTACTCAACCGGGTGCGCCAGGCACCCGGCGGCACGCACCCGGTGCCGCCTGCCCGGTACCGCCAGCCACCCCGTACGGTCCACCCCGCACGGTCCGCCCCTTCCACCCAGCCGGTCCCGCCAGCCACTCAGTGCTACCCACCCGTGCCGGCGCCCACCCGGTCCCGCCAGCCACCCGGCCCCAGGCAGCGGCCTGGACCCAGGCAGCACACGCCTCGCGCCGGACCCCGCCCCCGCAAGCCCGGCCTGATGACCCGACCCGGCCCGGATGAAAGGCCCTAAACCCCCCGCAGCAGTACCGCCGGCTGCTCGACACAGTCCGCCACATAGCGGAGAAAGCCGCCTGCCGTCCCGCCGTCACAGACCCGGTGGTCGAAGGTGAGGGAGAGCTGCACCACCTGCCGTACAGCGAGTTGCCCCTCGTGCACCCAGGGCTTGGGCACGATCCTGCCGACGCCCAGCATCGCCGCCTCGGGGTGGTTGATGATCGGCGTCGAACCGTCGACCCCGAACACCCCGTAGTTGTTCAGCGTGAACGTGCCTCCCGTCAGCTCCGCCGGGGTCAGCCTTCCGTCTCTGGCCGCCTCCGTCAGCCGTAGGAACTCCTCGTTCAGCGACTCCGTGGTGCGCCCATCGGCCCCACGTACCACCGGCACCACAAGGCCGCGTTCCGTCTGCGCGGCGAATCCCAGGTGGACCGAGGGAAGGCGCACGATCTCCCGTGCCTCGGTGTCCACCGTCGAGTTCAGCTCGGGGAAGCGTGCCAGAGCCGCCGTACAGACCCGGGCCAGCAGTGCCAGTACCGAGATCTTCGGGACCGCCGGACCGGCCGCCGCATTCATGGCGGCCCGCGCGGCCATCAGCTCGGTGGCGTCCGCGTCGACCCAGCACGTCGCATCGGGTATCTCGCGACGGCTCCGCGCGAGCTTCTCCGCGACGGCACCACGCACCCCCCGCAGCGGAACCCGCTCCCCCGCAAGCGCGGCAGCAGGAGTAGCCGCAGGCGTGCTCGAAGCCGCAGCCGCGCCAGACGCCTCAGCCACCTCAGTCTCAGCCCCAGCCCCTGCCGGCGCCGTCCCGGTCACCGCCCGTTCGGTGCCGTCCACCGCCGATGTACGTATCGCCTGCTCCACATCGGAGCGCAGGATCAGACCATCGGGCCCGCTGCCCGACAACTCCCTCAGCTCCACACCGTGTTCGCGCGCCAGCCGACGCACCAGCGGAGAGATCACCGGTACCGGACCGGCCCGGAGCGCGGAGTGCGGGACAGAGTCCGGCCGGGTGCCGGTGGCCATCTGCACACGCCGCCGCCGCGTGGTCACCGCGCCGCGTGTCCCGTACCCCACGAGCACGTTCCCCGACGAATCGTCAGCAGATCCCGAGGCACCCGAAACCCCCGCTGCTCCCGCTGCCCCCGAAGCTCCCGAAGCTCCCGAAGCTCCCGAAGAACCATCAGCGCCACCACCGTCAGCACCGCCCGCGGCGCCTCCGGTCGCGGTGCCCACCTCCGGGCCGACCGTCACCGTCAGCAGAGGTGAGCCGACCGGCAGTTCGGTGCCCTCCTCGCCGAACCGGGACGTCACCATGCCCGCGTACGGGCAGGGCACCTCCACCATCGCCTTGGCCGTCTCGACCTCGACGACCGGCTGGTCGACGGCGACGACATCGCCGACCTCCACCAGCCACCGCACGATCTCGGCCTCGGTCAGCCCTTCCCCGAGGTCGGGCAGCCTGAACTCCAGGCAGTTCACATCGGATGCGTCAGAAGCTCCGGAAACAGTGGACATCAGCTCTCCGCCTCCCACTGCAGTCGTGCGACCGCGTCCAGCACCCGGTCCACCCCGGGCAGATGGTGACGTTCCAGCATGGGCGGCGGATACGGGATGTCGAACCCGGCGACCCGCAGCACCGGCGCCTCCAGATGGTGGAAGCAGCGCTCCGCCACCCGGGCGGCGATCTCCCCGCCGGGCCCGCCGAATCCGGCCGACTCATGGACCACGACCGCCCGGCCCGTCCGCCGTACCGAAGCGCATACCGTCGCATCGTCGAACGGCACCAGCGAGCGGAGGTCCACGACCTCCAGGTCCCAGCCCTCCGCACGGGCCGCCTCCGCCGCCTCCAGACAGACCGGCACCGAGGGCCCGTACGTCAGGAGAGTGGCGCTGCTGCCCGCGCGCCGTACCACGGCCCGGCCTATCGGCTCCACGGCGGCAGGCGCGTCCGGCGACCACTCGGCCTTCGACCAGTAGAGCCGCTTCGGCTCCAGGAAGATGACCGGGTCGTCGGAGGCGATGGCGGCACGGAGCAGCCCGTACGCGTCGGGGACCGTGGCCGGTGTGACGACATGGAGCCCCGGAGTCGCCATGTAGTACGCCTCGGATGAGTCGCTGTGGTGCTCGACCCCGCCGATCCCGCCGCCGTACGGCACCCGCACCACGATCGGCATCGGCAGCGCACCCCTGGTGCGATTCCGCATCCGCGACACATGGCTGACGAGCTGTTCGAACGCCGGATAGGCGAAGGCGTCGAACTGCATCTCCACCACCGGACGCAGCCCGTACATCGCCATACCGACCGCTGCCCCGAGGATCCCGGCCTCGGCGAGCGGCGTATCCGTACAGCGGTCCTCGCCGAACTCCTTCGCGAGGCCGTCCGTGACCCGGAACACCCCGCCGAGCGTCCCGACGTCCTCCCCCATGACATGCACGGTGGGGTCCTCGGCCATCGCGTCGCGCATCGCCCTCTGGAGGGCCTGCGCCATCGTGGCCGGCTTCACCGCGACTGTGCTCACCGCCCGGCCTCCGCTTCCAGCTCGGCGCGCAGTTGCTCCGACTGCTCACGCAGCTGCGGCGTCGGCGTGTCATAGATCCCGGCGAAGAGGTCCATGGGGTCGAGCGGCGGATCGGCGTTCATCCGCCCGCGCAGCTCCGCCGCCATCGCCTCGGCGGCCTCGGCGGCCGCCTCCTTGCGCTCCTCGTCGAGCAGCCCCCGCCCGGTCAGCTCCCGCTCCAGGAGCCGGACCGGGTCGTGCGCCCGCCAGGACTCCACTTCGGCGTCCGCCCGGTAGCGCGTGGCGTCGTCGGCGTTCGTGTGCGCGTCCATCCGGTAGGTCACCGCTTCGACCAGGGTCGGGCCACCGCCGGAGCGCGCCCGCCGGACGGCGTCGGAGAGCACCTGGTGCATGGCCGCCGCGTCGTTCCCGTCGACCAGCCGGCCCGGCATTCCGTATCCCACTGCTTTGTGGGCCAGCGAGGGGGCGGCGGTCTGCTTGGCGAGGGGCACGGAGATGGCGAAGCCGTTGTTCTGCACGAGGAAGACGACAGGGGCGCGCCACACGGCGGAGAAGTTCAGCGCTTCGTGGAAGTCGCCCTCGCTGGTCCCGCCGTCCCCGACCATCGCGAGCGCCACCACGTCGTCCCCGGCCAGACGGGCGGCGTGGGCCAGGCCGACCGCGTGCGGGAGCTGGGTGGCGAGGGGGGTGGACAGCGGGGCGATACGGCGCTCCCGTGGGTCGTACCCGGTGTGCCAGTCGCCCCGCAGGAGCGTCAGCGCCTCGACCGGGTCCAGTCCGCGCGCCACGGCCGCGAGGGTGTCGCGGTAGCTGGGGAAGAGCCAGTCCCGCTCCTCCAGGACCAGCGCCGCGGCCACTTCGGAGGCCTCCTGGCCGGTGGACGACGGGTAGACGGCGAGCCTGCCCTGCTTGGTGAGGGCCGTCGCCTGCGTGTTGAACCGCCGGCCGTGCACCAGTGCGTCGTACAGCCGGAGCAGCAGCTCCCTGTCGAGCCCGGCAGCGGACTCCGTACCGAGCACCCGGTACGGCTCCGGGTCCGGGAGCAGCGGAGCGGGGTCGGTGCGGAGCTTCCATGCCGGGTAGGCAGCAGCACCGGGCAGCTCTTGGACCGTCATGCCAGACACCTCCTCGTGGGAGCGGGAGGGCGCATCGCCAGTGATGCGCCTCACCTACCGATTGTTCGGTCGAAAGCGCATTTTGGCTACTGACCCCCTCAGCCTGTGGACAAACGGTTCTCCACAGCCTGGGATAGAAGCAGGTCGTCCATGACGGAGAGGCGGGGGCAGGTGGCAGCTGAACAAATGGCCGACGAGGGCGGGCGTCCTCCCGCACGCCCGCTGGACGCCATCGACCGCGACATCCTGCGGATCCTCCAGCAGGACGGCCGCGCGTCGATACGGTCCGTCTCGGACCGCGTCCATGTGTCGCGCGCCAACGCGTACGCCCGGATCAACCGGCTGATCGAGGACGGCGTGATCCGCGGGTTCAGCGCCCGGGTCGACCATGAGCGCGCCGGCCAGGGGTCGTCCGCCTACATCACCCTCAAGATCGTCCAGAACTCCTGGCGCACGGTCCGCCAGCAGCTCACCGAGCTGCCGGGCACGGCTCATATCGCCTTGGTCAGCGGCGATTTCGATGTGCTCCTGCTGGTACACAGCGCGGACAACAGGGCGCTGCGGGAACTCGTCCTGACGAAGATCCAGGCCATCCCCGAGGTGCTCTCGACCCGGACCCTGCTGGTCTTCGAGGAGACGGACCTGGACCCGGCCAAGCCGACGGACCTGGACAGTCACCGGGACGAGTGATCCCGGGCCCGCAGGGCACGACCGCCCAGGTCAGCGCGGAGGAGCGGTACGCAGCCCCTCGAACGCCAGCTGTACGACGGTCTCGGCCAGCTGGTCCGCGTCGGGGCCCGCGCCCGGCGCCGGGCGGACCCACTCGACCAACGAGTTGATCATCCCGAAGAGCAGCCGGGTCGCCAGCCGTATGTCCACGTCGGAGCGGAGATCCCCGTCGGAAACCGCCGCCTTCAGCAGCTCGGCCACCCGCTGGTCGAACTCCCGGCGCCGCTCCATCGCCCAGCGCTCGGTCCTGGTATTGCCGCGCACCCGCAGCAGCAGCGTCACATAGGGGAGTTCCGCCATCAGCACATCGACCGTACGGCGCGTGACGTACTCGACCTGCTGGATCGCGCGCCCCCGCGCCGCCCCCGGCTCGTCCAGGACACCGAAGAGCCCGTCGATGGCGCGGCTGACCGCGCGCCGCAACAGCTCTTCCTTGCCCGCGACATGGTGGTAGATCGAGGACTTGGAGATGCCCGCGGCCTGCGAGAGATGCTCCATGGACGTGCCGTCGTAGCCGCGCTCGTTGAAGACCCGCACCGCGACCGTCAGCAGGGTCTCCGGTGTGTACGTGTCCCGCTTGGGGGTAGCCATCAGATCGTCCCGCCCTTCTCCGGATGGACGTACGACTGCCGGTACAGCGCGAGCGACGGCGCATAGCGGCCACTGGGCACGCGCGCGTGGAGTTCGTCGAGCAGCTCGTGCGCCCAGGCACGGCCGAGCCTGCGCCCCCATTCGACCGGCCCCAGCGGATAGTTCACGCCGAGCCGCATCGCCGTGTCGATGTCCTCTGCGGACGCGACGCCCCTGGCCAGGGCGTCCGCCGCGAGGTCCACCAGCATCGCGACCGTCCGGGCCACGATCATGCCGGGGACGTCCCCGATGACACTGACCTTCTTGCCGAGGCTCTGGAAGAGACCGATCGACTGGCGCAGCGTCTCCCAGCCGGTGACCTCGGACGCCGACAGCGCGATACGGGTGGCGGACCGGTAGTCGAGCGCCAGGTCGAAGTAGACGACGTCGCGGAACTCGGCGGAGGTCTGCCCGTCCGCCAGCACCAGCTGGCCCCCGCTGGGCAGCACGATCCTGCTCCCCCCGTCCTCCTCGTCCTCACGCACCGCGATCCCCGCCTCGCGGGCCATCGCGACCAGCTCGGCCGCGGGCCCGAGGTCGCCCTCCACCGTGATTCCGGACGGGGCCTCGGTGGCCGGGGCGGTGTGCGGCTCGGGCCTGACCGCGCCCTCCTCGTACCCGTACCAGCCGTGGCCGCTCTTCCGGCCCAGCCGCCCGGACTCGACGAGCCGCTGCTGAGCCAGTGAGGGACGGAACTTGGGGTCCTGGAAGAACGCGTCCCAGACCGAGCGGGTGACCGCTTCGTTGACGTCCTGGCCGATCAGGTCCGTCAGCTCGAAGGGGCCCATCCGGAAACCGCCCGACTCCCTGAGCACCGCGTCGATGGTGGCGGGATCGGCGCCCCGCTCCTCGTGGACCGCGAAGGCCTCGGCGTAGAAGGGGCGTGCGATGCGGTTGACGATGAAGCCGGGGGTGTCGGTGCAGCGTACGGGGGTCTTGCCCCAGGCCTTCGCCGTCGCGGCCGCGAGCCGGGCGCTCTGTTCTTCGGTCGCGAAGCCGCTGACGATCTCGACGAGGGGGAGCAGCGGCGCCGGGTTGAAGAAGTGCATCCCGACGAAACGGCCCGGGTGGCTGAGCGCGCTCGCGATGGCGGTCACGGAGAGGGACGAGGTGTTGGTCGCGAGCAGGCAGTCCTCGCTGACGATGTCCTCAAGAGTGGTGAAGAGTTCCTGTTTGGCGGGGAGTTGTTCGAGGATCGCCTCGATCACGAGCCCGGCGTCGGCGAGCTCGGCCGGATCGGCGGCGGGCAGCAGCCGGTCCCGGGCGGCGTCCCGCTGCGCCGCGTCCATGCGGCCTTTCGCGACCAACCGGTCCAGCCGGGCGGTGATGGCTTCGGCGGCCTTCTCCGCGCGGCCGGGCAGCGCGTCGTGGAGGCGCACCGGATGTCCGGCGACCAGGGCGACCTGGGCTATGCCCTGGCCCATGGTGCCGGTGCCGACGACGGCGACGGTACGGCCCGGCGCCAGGGCGGGCAGGTGTGCGGTGGCGGTCATGGGGCGATCTTCCCGTACGGAGTTATCCACAGTCTGAGCGGACCCCCTTGTCCCGACCGATCGTTCGGTTACTCTAACTCTGTCCACCTGTCCTGCGCAGCTCGACGAGGAGTTGTTCCGCGATGCAGCTGACCGAGCTGTCCAAGACCCATCGGCCCACGCTCGACCAGGCCCTCGAAGCGATCCGTACGCGTGCGTACTGGACGCCGCACCCCGAGCACCCCAAGGCGTACAGCGGTGACGGCAATGCCGCCTTCGACGCGCTGCTCGGGCAGCGCATCGATCCGGGCCAGCCAGGAACCGACGACTGGACGGGCGGCGAAGTATCGCCGTACGGAGTCGAGTTGGGCATCACCTATCCCCACCCCGATCTGGATGTGCTGCTGCCCGCGATGAGCACGGGCACGGCGGCGTGGCGCGCGGCCGGTCCCGAGACCAGGGCCCTGGTCTGTCTGGAGATCCTGGCGCGGATCAGCGCCCGTACGCCGGAGTTCGCCCACGCGGTCATGCACACCAGCGGCCAGGCGTTCATGATGGCCTTCCAGGCGGGCGGCCCGCACGCCCAGGACCGCGGCCTTGAGGCCGTGGCCTACGCCTATGCGGAGCAGGTCAGGACGCCGTTGTCGGCCGACTGGTCCAAGCCGCAGGGCAAGCGCGATCCACTGGAGCTGCGGAAGTCCTTCACCTCGGTGGGCCGGGGCATTTCCCTGCTGATCGGCTGCAACACCTTCCCCACCTGGAACGGCTATCCGGGCCTGTTCGCCTCGCTGGCCACCGGGAACCCGGTTCTGGTGAAGCCGCACCCACGCGCGGTGCTGCCGCTCGCCCTCACTGTCCAGGTGGCCCGTGAGGTCCTCTCCGAGGCCGGGTTCGACGCGAATCTGGTGGCGCTCGCCGCCGAACGGCCCGGCGAGGGGATCGCCAAGGCACTCGCGGTCCGTCCGGAGATCAGGATCATCGACTACACCGGTTCGACCGCCTTCGGCGACTGGCTGGAGGCCAACGCCGGCCAGGCGCAGGTCTACACGGAGAAGGCCGGGGTGAACACGGTCGTCGTCGACTCCACGGACGACTACAAGGGCATGCTCGCCAACCTGGCGTTCTCGCTCTCGCTGTACAGCGGCCAGATGTGCACCACCCCGCAGAACCTGCTGATCCCGGCCGAAGGCATCACCACGGACGCGGGACCCAAGAGCTACGACGAGGTGGTCGCCGACCTCTCGGCCGCGGTCGCGGGACTCCTCGGCGACGACACCCGGGCGAACGCGCTGCTGGGGGCGCTGGTCAACCCCGATGTACGGGACCGCCTCGAAGCGGCCGCGGATCTGGGTGAAGTGGCTCTCGCGTCACGGGAGATCACCCATCCGGACTTCCCGGGGGCCGTGGTCCGTACACCGGCGATCGTCAAGATGGACGGCGCGCGGAAGCACTGGGACACGGAGGATGCCGACGCGGCCTATCTCTCCGAGTGCTTCGGCCCTGTCTCCTTCGCGGTAGCCGTCGACTCGACCAGGTCGGCCCTTGACCTGCTCCGTCGCACGGTCCGCGACAAGGGAGCGATGACGGTGGGCGCGTACACCACATCGACCGAGGTGGAGCGGGCTGTGGAGGAGGTCTGCCTGGAGGAGTGCGCCCAGCTTTCGCTGAATCTGACGGGCGGGGTCTACGTCAACCAGACCGCGGCTTTCTCGGACTTCCACGGCTCGGGCGGAAATCCGGCGGCGAACGCAGCGCTGTGCGATGGCGCGTTCGTGGCCAACAGGTTCCGGACGGTGGAGGTCCGCCGCCAAGCGTGAAGGCGGGGGCGCAGGGCCGGGGGGTCCGATGCAGGGCGGGCCAGGTCTGCCGCAGGCCGGCCCGCTCAGTCGATCAGGGCGTACCTCTGTACCCAGGCGTGCATGGCGATCGCCGCGGCGGCGCCCGCGTTGATCGACCGGGTCGAGCCGAACTGCGCGATCGAGCACACCAGCTGTGCGTGCTTCCGGGCCTCCTCCGTCAGCCCCGGCCCCTCCTGCCCGAACAGCAGCACACACCTCCGCGGCAGCTCCGTCCGCTCCAGTGGGACCGCGCCCGGGAGATTGTCGATCCCGATGATCGGCAGGCCCTCGGCAGCGGCCCAGGCGGTGAGGGACTCCGTGTCCGGGTGATGGCGCACATGCTGGTAGCGGTCGGTGACCATGGCCCCACGCCGGTTCCAGCGCCGCCGCCCCACGATGTGGATCTCCTTGGCGAGGAAGGCGTTGGCGGTACGGACGACCGATCCGATGTTGAAGTCGTGGCTCCAGTTCTCCACCGCGACATGGAAGTCGTGACGCCTGGTGTCCAGATCCGCGACGATCGCTTCCCGCGTCCAGTACCGGTAGGCGTCGACCACGTTGCGACGGTCCCCCGTGGCGAGCAGTTCCCGGTCGTACTGCGCGCCCTCAGGCCACGGCAAGGGGTGCGGCCCGACGCCGATTTCAGCCACGAAGACATCGTCGTACTGCGTCGGCTCGCCGGCACGCTCCGACAGCACGGGCGCACCCGGCGCGTCACCGGACGCTCCGGGTGCATCAGGTGCACCGGGTACACCCGTTGCGTCGGATGCTTCAGGCACTTCAGGTGTTTCCGGTGCTCCGGGGGGTTCCGGTGCTTCGGGTGTTTCGGGTACTTCGGGGGGAGTCTCGCTGGTCACCCCACGAGCGTACGGGGCTGCTCGCCCTGCTCCCCCTCGGCCGTACGAGGTGCCACCACCCGCCCGCGCCGCGCACCGGTTCGCGCGCGGGCGGTCAGCATGGCTGCCCGGCCGCCCAGCCAGAGCAGGAACCCGGTCGGCAGAAAGACCGCGTCCGCCGCGATCATCGCCATCGAGAAGAACGGCAGGCCCAGCAGCACCGCGATGCCGGCATGCTCCATGATCATCGCGACCAGCAGCACGTTCTTGACGCGCCGGTTGAAGAGGGTGAAGGGGAAGGCCACCTGAACGATGACCGTGCCGTACGTCAGCAGCATCACCATCACACCACTGGCGGCGAGCAGTGAGGACAGGGCCGGCCAGGGCGAGAAGTAGTGCAGATTGAGCGGGTAGTAGAGGGCCGTGCCGTCCTCCCAGCGGGAACCCTGGATCTTGTACCAGCCGGCCGTCGAGTAGATCAGACAGACCTCGGCCGCGATCACGACGAGACCGGCGTTGTGCGCGAGATTGGCGAGCACGTCGAGGAAGGTGCGGGGCTCCCCCGGCGCCATTCGGCTCACCACCCACCACAGGCCCTGGACCAGCCACATCGCCCAGAAGATCAGCGCCCAGCCGCCGCTCATCTTCCCGAGCAGAGTGATCACGAGAAGCGCGACACCGAGCACCGACCAGAGCAGCGGTCCGACCCGGCCCCCGGCAGGTTCGGAGGCGGCGGGGCCGCCGGTTTCGGCAGCCTTCGCGGTACGGGCCGCCCGGCGCGCGTCCAGCGACCAGACCTGTGAACAGCGCGTCACCAGCAGATAGATCGCCATGATGTGGATGACGTTGTCCCCGCCGTCGCCCGCGAAGATGGACCGATTCTGCAGTGACAGCACGCCGACCATGAACATCGCGGACGCGAAGCGCGTGTGCCAGCCGAGCAGCATCAGCACGCTGGACAGCACGGCGAGGGCGTACACCACCTCGAACCACGCCGTGGAATCCGACCACATCAGAGCGGTGAACGCGTGGTTGCTGTCGACGAGCTGCCTGGCCAGGCCCCAGTCCCACGGGGAGTGGGGCCCGTACAGCTCACGGCGGTGCGGCAGTTCGCGCAGGAGGAAGAGCAGCCACGTGGCGGAGAACCCGATCCTGACCACCGCGGCCTGATAGCGGCCCAACGGGGCTGCGGTGATGCGCTGGATGCCGCGCGCGATGGCGAGGCCGACGTTACCGAGGTGGTCGGTGTCGCTGCCGCCACCGGCGCTGTTGCCGGTGCCGTCACCGCCGGCGCTGTAACGGCCGGTGCTGTTGCCTGTGGTGTTGGCGTTACTGCTGGCTGAGGTCACCGGCCGGCCTCCGTACGGTCCGCAGGGACGACTGCCCACCAGGGCAGGACCCGGTAGGAGACCTGTGTGTTGATCTTCTCCTGGCTCCACGGGGGAGCCTTCACCGAAGAGGTCGCCGAGCGGACCTGTATCCGCTCGATCGTGGCACCGTTCCGCTGCTCGTCACTCAACCGCATGACGACGATGCGGCGGATGTACCGCTCGGACAGGTCGCCGCGCAGCCCGACCGGCTGGTTGTCATTGTTGTGGGAACCAGTGAAGAAGTCCCAGCCACGACGGAGCTCGTTCTGGTCGACGTGGCTGGGGAGAGGGTTGTGGTGGAGGGAAGCCCCGTCCTCGGCTGACAGATCGGTCCAGCCTGTGGTGGTGAGTCCGCCACTCTTCGTGCGTATTTCTGCACGGGCCTGAACGTCGATGTTCTGCTGGAGCGGATTGGGTGCGAAGAGCTTCCAGTTCTGCTCGAACTCGGGGTAGATCCAGTCGTCCACCGCCTTGCCGTACTTCTTGCTCACCGTGTTCGACGGCGCGACATGCAGAAAGACCATCGACAGGTGGACAGCGGTCAGCACCCCGATGAGCCCGAGCGCGATGGCCGCGGCCACCTGGTACGGAAAGGAGAGCGCGACGATCCCACGGCCTTCCCCGGCAACCCCACGGGGCTCGGGGGCGCCATGAGACTCGTAGCTCCCACCGGGCTCGGGAACCTCACGCTGCTCGTCGGCCTCACCCGACTCACGAGCCCTGCCCTGCTCGGGGGCCTCACCCGATCCAAGACCATTGCCCGGCTCGGCGGCCCCATCCGACTTGGACGCATCGCCCGACTCGGTGGCTCCACCCGACTCGGAAGCCCCGACAGCCCCATCGGCCCCGACAGCCCCGTCGGCCCCGGAAGTCTCCACGGGCTTTCGGGGCGGAGGTGGAGGTGGAGGTGGTGGAGCTTTTGGAGATGGAGCCTCGGGCCCGCTCGCCCCGGGCTCCTCACTGCCGTACGAATCCATCCCGCCCCGATCCCCTTTGGTGCCCGCCGGTCTTCAGGCCAGTTATCCACAGGGTTGACACCCTAAGGGCCCTCGCCCCACCATTGAAGTCCATGAACCGAACGATCGGTCGGTAGGGGGCACGCGATGGCGACAGTGGCGTACGGGACGGACGGGGCACCACAGCCCCCGGCGGCCCCGGGCCCCTCAGCGGCGCCCGGGGCCGGACCTGACGAGATGAGGCAGGCCGCCTTCGACGCCGCTGTGGCCGCGGACGAGCGGATCGAGCCACGGGACTGGATGCCGGACGAGTACCGCGCCTCACTCGTACGTCAGATGGCCCAGCACGCCCACTCCGAAATCATCGGGATGCAGCCCGAGGCCAACTGGATCACCAGGGCCCCCTCCCTGCGCCGTAAGGCGATCCTGATGGCGAAGGTCCAGGACGAGGCAGGACACGGCCTGTATCTGTACAGCGCGGCCGAGACCCTCGGCACCGGCCGCGAAGAGCTGCTGGACAAGCTGCACTCAGGACGTCAGAAGTACTCGTCGATCTTCAATTACCCCACGCTGACCTGGGCCGATGTCGGCGCGGTCGGGTGGCTGGTGGACGGCGCTGCGATCACCAACCAGGTGCCGCTCTGCCGCTGCTCCTACGGTCCGTACGCGCGGGCGATGGTCCGGGTCTGCAAGGAGGAGTCCTTCCACCAGCGCCAGGGCTTCGAGCTGCTGCTCACCCTCAGCCGTGGCACACCTGAACAGCACGCGATGGCCCAGGACGCCGTGGACCGGTGGTGGTGGCCGTCGCTGATGATGTTCGGCCCGCCGGACGACCAGTCCGCGCACTCCGCGCAGTCCATGGCCTGGAAGATCAAGCGGCACTCCAACGACGAGCTGCGCCAGCGTTTCGTGGACATCTGCGTCCCCCAGGCCGAGGCCCTGGGTCTCACCCTCCCCGACCCCGATCTGCGGTGGAACGAGGAGCGGGGCCGGCACGACTTCGGCAGCATCGACTGGACCGAGTTCAAGGAAATCCTCAAGGGCAACGGCCCCTGCAACGAACAGCGGATCACCCAGCGCCGCCGGGCCCACGAAGAGGGCGCCTGGGTGAGGGAGGCGGCGACCGCGTACGCCGCGAAGACAGCAGCCGGTGCGGCGCCGAGCGCCGGCGCGGCAGAGCAAGGGAAGGCGCCCGCATGACCGCCACATCCGAGAACAGCCCGGCCACCGGGGAGTGGCCGCTGTGGGAAGTATTCGTGCGCTCACGGCGCGGGCTGGCTCACACCCACTGCGGCAGCCTGCACGCACCCGATGCCGAGATGGCCCTGCACCATGCCCGCGATCTCTACACCCGGCGGAACGAGGGCGTCTCCATCTGGGTGGTTCCCTCCACCGCTGTCACCGCCTCCTCGCCCGACGAGAAGGACTCGTTCTTCGAACCGGCCGGTGACAAGCCCTACCGGCACCCCACGTTCTACGAGATCCCGGAAGGGGTGCAGCACCTGTGAGCGCGGCTCTCGCCCTCGGCGACGACGCACTGGTCCTCTCCCACCGCCTGGGGGAGTGGGCGGGCCACGCGCCGGTACTGGAAGAGGAGGTGGCCCTCGCCAACATCGCCCTCGATCTGCTGGGACAGGCACGGGTGCTGCTCTCCCTGGTGGGGGACGAGGACGAACTCGCCTATCTCCGCGAGGAGCGCACCTTCCGCAACCTCCAGCTGGTCGAGCAGGAGAACGGCGACTTCGCACACACCGTCGCCCGCCAGCTCTTCTTCTCCACCTACCAGCACCTGCTGTACGACCGGCTGGCCGGCGGAGCCGGTCCCCTCGCTCCGCTGGCGGGGAAGGCGGTCAAGGAAGTCGCCTACCACCAGGAACACGCCGAGCAGTGGACCCTGCGGCTGGGCGACGGGACAGCCGAGAGCCATGAGCGGATGCAGCGCGGTCTTGACGCGCTGTGGCGTTTCACCGGAGAGATGTTCCAGCCGGTCGAAGGGGTGGACGTGAACTGGTCCGGCCTGGAGGACAGCTGGTCGGCTTCCGTGACGGAGCTGCTGTCGCGGGCCACCCTGTCCGTGCCGTTCGGGGCACGGACAGGGGCCTGGTCCGCGGGGGCGGGGCGGCAGGGCCTGCACACCGAACCGTTCGGGCGGATGCTCGCCGAGATGCAGCATCTGCACCGCAGCCATCCGGGGGCGACATGGTGACCACCACACCGCTCGAAGCGGAACTGCGCAAGCTCGCCGGAGCCGTCCCCGACCCCGAGCTGCCGGTGGTGACACTGGAGGAGCTGGGAGTGCTGCGGCGGGTGGAGATCCTGGGCCCCGGCCGGGTCGCGGTCGAGCTCACCCCGACCTACACGGGCTGCCCGGCCATCGAGTCGATGTCCTGCGACATCGAGCGGGTCCTCCACGAACACGGAATACCGGATGTCTCGGTGCGCACCGTGCTGTCACCTGCCTGGTCGACGGATGACATCAGCGACGAAGGCCGGCGGAAACTGGCCGAGTTCGGGGTGGCGCCCCCGCGTCCGACCGGCCCTGTCGCCCTTGCGCTGGCCATCCGCTGCCCCCACTGCGGATCGACCGACACCGAGCTGCTGAGCCGGTTCTCGTCCACGGCCTGCAAGGCGCTGCGCCGCTGCGCCTCCTGTCACGAACCCTTCGACCACTTCAAGGAGTTGTAGATGTTCCATCCGCTCCGGGTCAGCGCGGTCGAACGGCTCACGGACGACGCCGTGGCGATCACCTTCGCCATCCCCGCGGAGCTGCGTGAGACGTTCCGCCACACCCCCGGCCAGCATGTGGCCCTGCGCCGCGTCGTGGACGGCGCGGAGATCCGCCGTACGTACTCGATCTGCACTCCTGCTGTCGGCGCCCCCGACGAACCGGTCGTGCGGGTAGGGGTGCGGCTGGTGGAGGGCGGCGAGTTCTCCACATACGCGCTCAAGGAGCTGGGCGTCGGGGACACCGTCGAGGTCATGGAGCCGATGGGCCGCTTCGCCTTCGGGCCGCGACCGGGCCGGTTCGCGGCGATCGTGGGAGGCAGCGGCATCACACCGGTGCTCTCCATCGCGGCGACCCTGCTGGCCCGTGAGCCGGATGCGCGGTTCTGTCTGATACGCAGCGACCGCACCGCGGCCTCCACGATGTTCCTCGACGAGGTCGCCGATCTGAAGGACCGCTGGCCGGACCGCTTCCAGCTGGTGACCGCACTCTCCCGGGAGGAGCAGCAGTCGGGTCTGCCCTCGGGCCGACTGGACCAGGAGCGGCTGGCAGGGCTGTTGCCGGCGCTTCTGCCGGTCCCGGACGTGGACGGTTGGTTCCTGTGCGGACCATTCGGTCTGGTGCAGGGCGCGGAGCGGGCGCTGGAGGGGCTGGGAGTGGCCAGGTCCCGTATCCATCAGGAAATCTTCCATGTCGACGACGGCACCTCCACCGCCGAGGCACCCGTGGTGCCGGTGTCGGCGGCCGGTCCGGCGCACAGCACGCTGACCGCCACCCTGGACGGACGGTCGGGCACATGGCCGGTGCAGAAAGGGGATTCGCTTCTCGAAACGGTCCTGCGGAGCCGTTCCGACGCACCGTATGCCTGCAAGGGCGGGGTGTGCGGAACATGCAGGGCGTTCCTGGTCTCGGGTGAGGTGCGGATGGACCGCAATTACGCGCTGGAGCCGGAAGAGACCGAAGCCGGTTATGTGCTGGCCTGTCAGTCGCACCCGCTGACACCGGAAGTGGAGCTGGATTTCGACCGCTGAGAGCGATCCTGTTCGCTTCGCCGCCGGTGTTCCGCATCTCGGCCCGTTGCCCTAATCTGACGCAGCATCAGAAATGCTGGACAGGTTGAGCGGGTCGGCGTGGGAGGACAGGGCTGTGGACTTCACCTTCACCGAGGAGCAGCAGGCGGCCGTAGAGGCGGCGAAGGCGGTCTTCTCGGGCGTCGCGCCCGACGGAGTGCCCAGCCCGGCGCTCACGGCGGGCGCGGTGGCCGAGGACTTCGACCGGACCCTGTGGGGGAAGCTGGCGGAGGCGGATCTGCTGAGCCTGGTTCTGGCGCCCGAGTACGGCGGGGCAGGGCTCGACGCGATCGCGCTCTGTCTGGTGCTGCGCGAGTCCGCCCGGGTGCTGGCCCGGGTGCCCCTGATGGAGACCAGCGCGGTCGCGATGGCGGTGGAGCGTTACGGCAGCGCGGAGTTGAGGGAAGCGGTCCTGCCTGCCGTGGCCCGTGGTGAGCTGGTCCTCACCGTCGGCGCCAACGGCCGTACCGGCCACGATCCCGCCGAACTCGCCGTCACCGCACAGCGGGACGGTGACAACTGGGTCCTCGACGGGGTCCAGACAGGGGTGCCTTGGGCACAGACCGCGGATCTGATAGCGGTACCGGCCCACACCCCTTCAGGAAGCGCGGTATTCGCGCTGATCTCCCGTAACGGGCCGCGGGGGTCCGCCGGCGCCGCTGAGACCTCCGGAGTCACTCTGGCCGAGCAGATCTCCACCAGTGGAGAGCGTTTCGCTGAGGTGCGGCTGGACTCGGTCCGGGTCCCGGGCCGCGATGTCATCGAGGCCGACGGCGCCTGGGAGTTGCTGCGCGATCTGCTGACCACCGGCACCTGTGCCCTCGCGCTGGGCCTGGGCGAGGGGGTGCTGACCATGACCAGCGCCTATACGAGCAAACGGGAACAGTTCGGTTTCCCGGTCGCCACCTTCCAGTCGGTCGCCGTCCAGACCGCGGACCGCTACATCGACCTTCGCGCCATGGAGGTGACGCTCTGGCAGGCGGCCTGGCGCCTCTCCACCAGCGCGGGCGGACCGCTTCCCGCAGCCGGGGACATCGCCGTGGCCAAGATCTGGGCCTCCGACGGTGTACGCCGTGTCGTCCAGACCGCACAGCATCTGCATGGCGGTTTCGGGGCTGACACCGACTATTCGCTGCACCGGTACCACGCGTGGGCCAAGCAGGTGGAACTCGCACTCGGCCCGGCCGCAGCCCACGAGGAAGCACTGGGCGGCCTACTGGCAGCCCACCCCCTGGGCTGACCCCGCCGGGAGGCCGGCCGGGACGCGGGAGGGCGGCCTGGGTGCGTCAGTCCAGGGGCGCCACGGAAGGGCAGCCTGGGGCGCCAGTCTCGGGGGCGCCAGTGTCAGCGGCGTCAGCCAGAGTCAGAGGACGTACGCGGCGTCTCCGCCGTCCGTCACCATCGGGCGCCCGGCGCCTTCCCAGGCGAGCATTCCGCCGTCGACGTTCACCGCGTCGATCCCCTGCTGCACCAAGTACTGGGTGACCTGGGCGGAACGGCCGCCGACCCGGCAGATCACGAACGCCCGCCCGCCCTCGGCCACCGCCTCGGTCACCTCACCGAAGCGCGCCACGAACTCACTCATCGGAATGTGCAGGGCCCCCTCGGCGTGCCCGGCCGCCCATTCGTTGTCCTCCCGGACATCGACCAGCAGGCCGTCGGCCGGTACCGCCGCGATATCCACCTGGGGCAGCGGGGCGAAATTCATGGGTCATGCCTTCTCTCATGTGCACAGCTGAGGTCACCGGGAACGCTACTGCACCATCTCCGCGAGCTCGGCCTCACGCTCGGAGACCTGGGCGAGCAACTGCTCCGCGATCTCCTCCAGCAGCCGGTCCGGGTCGTCCGGTGCCATCCGGAGCATCGCTCCGATAGCGCTCTCCTCCAGCTCCTGGGCGACCAGGGACAGCAGCTCCTTGCGCTGGGAGAGCCACTCCAGCCTGGCGTAGAGCTCATCGCTCTCGCTGGGCTCGGCAGCCTCCTGGACCGGACCGGCGGCCCACTCCTCGCCCAGCTCCCGCAGCGCCGCCTCGTCGCCCCGGGCATAGGCGGCGTTGACCCGGGTGATGAACTCGTCACGCCGTTCCCGTTCCGCGTCGTCCTGCGCCAGGTCCGGGTGCGCCTCCCGGACCAGCTCGCGGTAGAGCTTGCGCGCCTCCTCACTGGGCCGTACCCGCTTCGGCGGCTGCACCGGCTGCTCGTTCAGCATGGCCTGCGCCTCCGGAGGCAGCCCCTCCGAGTCGATCCAGTCGTGGAACAGCTCGTCAACGCCGGGCATGGGCAGCACCATCGCCCGCGCCTCCTGGGCCTTGGCCAGGTCCTCCGGGTCGCCGCTGAGCGCGGCACGGGCCTCGGCGAGCTGCGCGTCGAGCTCGTCGAGGCGGGCATACATCGGGCCGAGTCTCTGGTGGTGGAGCCGGGAGAAGTTCTCGACCTCCACCCGGAAGGTCTCCACCGCGATCTCGAACTCGATCAGTGCCTGCTCGGCGGCGCGTACAGCCCTCTCAAGCCGCGCCTCCGGCCGCTGCTCGCCCATGGGCTGCCCGCTCTGGTCGTCGTCGTTCCGGGTGGTCGTGCCCCCGGTGGCATCCTCCGTCACCCGTCCAGCCTACGGGCGCCCGCACCTCCCGGGTCACACTCCCGGCTCAGCCGCCATCCGTCCGCACCGCACCGCCGTCACCAGTTCCGCGTGATCGGCCTCCGTACGGTCCGCGTAGGCCACGGCGAAGGCGGCCACCGCCTCGTCCAGTTCCTCGTTCCTTCCGCAGTACCCGGCTATCAGCCGGGGGTCCGCGCTGTGCGCATGGGCCCGCGCCAGCAGCGCGCCGGTCATCCGGCCGTAGTCATCGACCTGGCCGGCCGCCAGCGCCACCGGGTCCACGCTGCCCTTGCGATTCCGGAACTGCCGCACCTGGTAGGGCCGCCCCTCCACCGTCGTCCAGCCCAGCAGGCTGTCACTGACGACCTGCATCCGCTGCTGCCCCAGCACCACCCGGCGCCCATGGTGCTCCGTCCGGCCCGATGTGAACCCGGCCGCGGGCAGATAGGGCAGCAGCGCCGAGGCCCGTGCCTCCTTCACCTGGAGCACCAGTGGTTCGCCCCGGTGATCGAGCAGCAGCACCACGTACGAGCGGGTGCCCACACTGCCGGTGCCCACCACCCGGAAGGCCACGTCATGGATCGCGTACCGCGCCAGCAGCGGAAGCCGGTCGTGCGGCAGGGTGCCGAGATACTCCGCGAGCGATCCGGCCACCGTTGCCGCCTCGGCGTCCGGGACCCGGCGCAGCACCGGGGGTGCATCCACGAAGCGGCGGCTGCCGTCGCCGCACTCCTCGGTCGCCCTGGCGGCGAAGCGCGCGCTGGTGTTGCCACGGGCCTTCTCGGAGACCCGCTCCAGCGTGCCCGCGAGGTCGTGCGCGTCCGCGTGCGAGACCAGTTCCTCGTCGGCTATCGCGTTCCACGCGTCGAGCACCGGCAGCTTCGCCAGCAGCCGCATGGTGCGCCGGTACGCCCCCACGGCGTCGAAGGCCGCCGCCCGGCAGCTGTCCTCGTCCGCTCCGGCCTGCCGGCCCGCCAGCACCAGGGAGGCCGTCAGCCTCTTGAGGTCCCACTCCCAGGGGCCGGTCTCGGTCTCGTCGAAGTCGTTCAGATCCATGACGAGGCGGCCCCGCGCATCGCCGTAGAGACCGAAGTTGCCCGCGTGCGCGTCACCGCATATCTGCGCGGCGATGCCCGTGGACGGCGTGCCCGCGAGGTCGTGCGCCATCAGCCCCGCGGCACCGCGGAGAAAGGCGAAGGGAGTGGCGGACATCCGGCCCACCCGTATCGGCACCAGGCTGGGCACCCTGCCCCGGTTCGACTCCTCGACCGCCCGCACCGGGTCAGGGCGTCTCCCCTCCGGGACCGGCGCAGCATGGGCGGACCGGGGGACGCGGGTCCGCAACTCCTTCCCCATGGCCTTCGGTGAGCGCGACGACGGCGGATGCGGACCGGGCGGAGCGCCGGCCATCCGCTGCGCGAATCCGGCCACCGCCGGGATACGTACCTGCTCGTCCATGGAGCCCCCGCTCTCGATCAACACCGACTGCGTCGACCGTACCGCCGTGGGCCCGGGCCCGTTCGAGCCTGTGGACAACTGCCCGGTTGTGGACAACTCGGCTGTACAGCGGCGCCGTTCAGCCGTGCGCTTCAGCGGTGCGAGGCAGCGGTGCGGTGCAGTGGTGCAGTGCAGTGGCGCGGTGCAGTGGTGCAGTGGTGCAGTGGTGCAGTGGTGCAGTGCAGTGGCGCGGTGCAGTGGTGCAGTGGTGCAGTGGTGCAGTGGTGCAGTGGTGCAGTGAGACGGGGACAGGTGCCGGTGCGGTTCTGGACTTGGGCCGGCGCGCCCCGGTGCCGGCCCCGGGCCCGCTCACACACCCACCGCTTCTTCCAGCTCCTCCTCTTCCGCCTCTTCCTTCGCCGCCGCTTCCTCCGCCGCGTGCCCCTTCTCCTTCTCCGGCTGCGCTTCCACCACTGCCCGCTGTGGCGCCTCCGGCGTGGCCGCCGTCCGCCCGGCGTCCCGCGCTGCCGACTTGCGGCGGCCCGCCTCGACCAGCCCCGCAACGCCCGTCACCACCAGCCCCGCCAGTAGCCAGAAGGCCAGGACCAGCACATTGCCGCCGAGGGCGTGGCCACCGAAGTACACATGGCTGCGCACACCCTCCACAAAGCCCGCGCCATTCCAGAAGGCGTGCAGCGCCCCGAAGAATCCGGGCTGCAGCTCGGGCCGGAAGATGCCGCCGGAACTCGTGAAGTTGAGCATCACGAACAGCACCATCACACCGAGCGTCGTCCACCGCTTCAGGAAGGTGTGCAGTCCCACCCCGACGAGCAGGATGCCTGCCGAGTAGATCCACGCCATGGCCCAGACCCCACCGAGCCCCTGGCTGACCAGATGGAACACCGGCCCGGCAAAGGCGGCGCCGATCGCGCTGACCACCAGGGAGGTTCCGAGCGCCAGCAGCGCCCTGATCCGCAGCGGAAGCACTCCACCGGCTCCGCCGATCACCGCGACCGAGGCGTACGAGCCGATACTCAGGGCGACCAGCAGGAAGAAGATGCCCTGTCCTGTCGGGTCGCCACTCGCTGTCGGCGCCACGTCGGTCACCTTGAGCGGTTCGCCCTGCTGGGCCGCGACCTGTGTGAACACCTTCTCCACCGCCGTGGCCGTGGTGTCGGACGACGCGGAGGCGACGACCAGTTCGGGGCTCGTACGGTTCGGCACGAAGGCGCCGTACACGTCCTGGTCCTTCAACTGCTGCACGGCGGCGGAGCGGTCCGGGACCGTCCTGACGTCGAGGGCACCGTCCCCCTTGTCGTGCAGCGTCTGCGCCAGCACCTGGGCGCTCGGCCCGGAACCGACGACCGCGACCCGGAGTTCATGCGGCTGCGGGGCGTGGAACGCCCCCAGATACGCGAGCCCCATGCCGATGCACATCAGCAGGGGCGTGACGAGATGGCCGAGGACATGGCGCAGAGCAGCCCCCGTACTGACGGCACCGTTCGTGGGGCCTGCGGACATCGGACACCTCTCCTGCTCACTGACGCGCTAGTTGGCTTTTACAACTTCTATTTGAGTTGTACTATACAACTAATAACTAGGAGGGCCAACCATGACCGGCAAAGACCCCCGGGACCACGACGCGTCCGTCGACACGATCCAGCGCGAACTGACGGCGTTCGCCCGGCGCGCCCGCGCCACGGCCGCCCGCCTCCACCCCGAGCTACCCCTGGTCTCGTACACCCTGCTCGCGCACATCGACGACAGCCAGGGCTGTCGCGCGACCGATCTCGCGGCGCATTACATGCTGGACAAGTCCACCGTCAGCCGACAGCTCGCCGTGCTGGAAAAACTCGGCCTGGTCGAGCGCCGCCCCGCCGCCGACGACCAGCGGGTGCAGGTGCTCCACCCCACCGAAGCCGGTACGCGGAAACTCGCCTCGTCCCAGGGCAGCCGGCGCGCGGCCGTCCGTGACCGGCTGGCGGACTGGAGCGAAGAGGACCTCGACCGCTTCGCGACCTATCTACTGCGTTACAACTCGGCAGAGTTGAGCTGAGAGCCGGGCCGGGTGAACAGCGCCGGGTGAGCAGCGCCACAACCGGTCAGAGCGCAGTCGGCCCGGTCAGCAGGGGCCGCCCGCGTCCGGGAGATACGCCTCCGCCCACTGTCCGAGCTCGTGGAGCGCGGGCCCCAACGCCCTGCCCGCCTCGGTCAGCCGGTACGAGACCCGCAGCGGGGGCCCTTCGTCCACCTCGCGTACGAGCAGTCCCGCCGCCGCGAGCTCGGTCAGCCGGTCGGAGAGCATCCGCTCACTGATACCGGGAATGGCCCGCCGCAGGTCCGCGAAGTACACGGGCTGCTGCATCAGCACGGCCACGATCAGGCCCGTCCAACGCTTGCCCAGCAGCTCGAAGACGCGCGTGATCGCCCCGCCGACCTGCTTGCACGTCTGCTCGCTGTGTTCCGCCATGCCCACAGAGTACTGAGTGCGGACCACTCCGTAGCAGCTGCGGAAAAGTAAGTGACTATGCTAAAGATAGGAACGCATGGTTTTTAGGATTACGGACCGCGACCACGCGCCGCCTACGCATCCCCATTCCACCCACGCCCCACCCACACTCCATGGAGACCGACATGGCCACTCTTCTGCACATCGACTCCGCCGTCTTCCCACAGGGCTCCGCATCCCGTGACGTCACCGCCGTCTTTGTGAACGCCTGGCGGGAGCAGCACCCCGAGGGCGTGGTCATCTACCGTGACCTCGCCGCCCATCCGCTGCCGCACCTGGACGCCGCCGCCGCGGCTGCGGGCGTCGAGTCACCGCTGCGGGCCGAGCTCGCCAACGAGCTTGCCGAGGCGGACGCCGTGCTGATCGGCGCCCCGATGTACAACTTCTCGATCCCCTCGACCCTCAAGGCCTGGCTCGACCACGCGATCATCTCCGGCCACAACGGCGGCGGCACGGAGAGCCCGCTGGCCGGCACCCCGTTCACGATCGTGGCCAGCCGCGGCGGCTCCTACGCTCCCGGAACCCCCCGGGAGACCTTCGAGTTCGTCCAGAACTACCTGGAGAAGCTGCTGACGGGGATGTTCGGCGCCGAGGTCGACTTCATCGTCCCCGAACTGACGCTGGCCGCCTCGCAGCCCGCCATGGCCGACCTCGTACCGCTCGCGGAGACCTCGAGGGCCAAGGCGCTGGAAGACGCAGCCTCCAAGGCGAAGGCGCTCGCCACGCGTCTCGCGGCCTGACCGTCCCACCGCAGACCCCCGGCGCACAGAAGGCCGTACACATCAGGACGGCCAGGACAGATCAGGGCGGCCAGGGCTGCCTCCGCAGAAACCCCCGTGCGGCTCTCGTCGACCCGCGCGGGGGTTTCACGTGAAACCCAGGCCCCAAGCGACCTCGGGGCGGCCCGAAGCAGCCTCAGATGGTCTTCGCTGCCCGCTCAACCCGCTGAGCGCCGGACGTGGCCGACTCCGCCCCCAGAGTGACCCCGGTGGGCTCCACCGAGTCCGCCGCGTCCGCCGAACGGGCCGCGCCCGCAGCCGCATCGGATTCCGAGGCCGCAGCGCCATGAGCGACCGGCGAGCCCGGCGAGCCCGGCGCCGACGCCCCGTCCTCCTTCATCGCCTTCGCCTCGCTCTTGAGAATGCGCATCGACTTGCCCAGCGCGCGGGCGGTGTCGGGCAGCTTCTTCGAGCCGAACATCACCATGACCACGACTGCCACGATGAGCAGGTGCCAGGGCTCCAGGCCGTTGCGGAGCATGTCCACCCCACCCTTCTTCTCGTCGGCCGACGGACCGTACCGCCGGAATCATCTCCAGAAAAGCTTGCTACATTGCGCAACTGTACAACCATGGGGTGGGGCCGTTCGTCCCCTCTGTACGGACGGACGGATGAAAGCGCGCAGATGAAAACGAGCGATCGGACCACACGCGGAGGCAAGCGGATCCCCCGGCCCGCGACCGGAGAAGGCACGGCCGCAGGGAAAGAGCGCCGCGAGAAGAACGGCACGAGCGGCCACGCCGATCACGGAGCCGGCCAGGGGACGGGCCACCGGCCGCCCCACCGCGGACAGCACGCCACCCATGCCCCGGGACGCGGGCCCAAACGCCGGAAGCGTCAGGGGCGCAGCCGCACCCGGCTCGTACTCGCCATAGCCGTGGCCCTGCTGGTGCTGGCCACCGCGGGCGCCGGCTGGGTCTACCTCCGGCTGAACGGGAACATCAACTCCTTCAGCTCGGACGGCATCTCGGCCGACCGGCCCACGGCCTCGACCAAGGGCCAGAACGTACTGGTCATCGGCTCGGACGCACGGACCGGCGGCAACAGCGTGCTGGGCGGCGGCGACAAGAACGACGTGGGGCGCTCCGACACCGCGTTCGTCCTGCACATCTACGCCGACCACAAGCACGCGCTCGCCGTCTCCATCCCGCGCGACACCCTGGTCACCATCCCGTCCTGCAAGCTGCCCGACGGCAGCTGGACCAAGCCGCAGCCGCAGACGATGTTCAACGCGGCCTACTCCGTCGGCCAGACCGCCAAGGGCAACCCGGCCTGCACCCAGAACACGGTGGAGAAGCTCACCGGTCTGCGCATCGACCACACCGTCGTCGTCGACTTCGAGGGCTTCTCCAAGCTGACCGGCGTCGTCGGCGGCGTCCAGGTGTGTCTGCCGCAGAACATCTACCAGCGGGATCTCGACCCGAACCGCACCACCCGCGGCAAGCTCCTCTTCGCCAAGGGGGAGCAGAGCGTGTCCGGGCAGAAGGCGCTCGACTATGTACGGATCAGGCACGGCATCGGTGACGGCTCCGACATCGGACGGATCAAGCGCCAGCAGGCCTTCGTCTCCTCCCTGATCAAGAAGGTGAAGGACGACGGGTTCACCCCCACCAAGCTGCTGCCCCTCGCCGACGCGGCCACCCACTCGCTGACCGTCGATCCGGGGCTCTCGTCCGCCGACAAGCTGCTCTCCTTCGTGATGTCGCTGAAGAGCATCGATCTGCACAACACCAAGTTCGTCACCATCCCCTGGCGGTACCAGGGAGCGCGCGTGGCCATAGTCGAGCCGGACGCGAACGCCCTCTGGTCCGATCTGCGGGCCGACCGCACGATCGACGGCAAGGACGCCAGCGGCAAGAAAGGCAAGGAGGGCAAGGACGGCGAAACGGGCAAGGACGGCGGCCCCGCGTCCCCCGGCCCCTCCTCGACACCGGCCGCCCCCCAGGGCCCCGTCTCCGGTGCCGGAATCGCCGTCACCGTGCAGAACGGCACCACGGTCACCGGTCTCGCGGCCCGCGCGGCCCAGAGCCTCCGGGACCACGGCTTCACCGTGAACGGGACGGTGACGGCCCCCACCCAGGACCGCACCTCCACCGTCGTCACCTACGGTCCCGGTGAGCAGAGCAAGGCCGCGACCGTGGCGAGGCTCTTCGTGGGGGCGACCGTCCAGGAAGCGCCCGCCGGTACCGCGGGCAGCGGTGTCACCGTGACCCTGGGCCAGGTCTACGCCGACAACCCCTCCGCCACCCCGAGCAGCGACCCGGCGGCCTCCTCGCCGGCCGATTCGTCGCCCTCCTCGCTCCCGTCGTCCGTGGCGTCCGGTGCCCGCTCCGGGGACGACGGGCCGTGCAGCAACCTGTCCTACGGCTGACGTTCAGCGACCTGTCCTACGGATGAGCGGCCCCGGCCGCCGGTACGGACCCGCCACCGCCCCACGCCACGGTCAACACGCCACCGCGCGAGGGCTGTCGGGCCGGCGGTCGCCGTACCGGCGGCTGTCGTACCGCCGCCTGGCCGCCGCGAGCCCCACCGCGTACAGGCCGAGGACCACCAGGAGCAGCGCGTAGTAGAGCCCCGGCAGGGCCGCCATGCCCAGCAGCGGCCCGAGCGGTGAGAGCGGGAGCAGCAGCCCGACGGCGGCGAGCACGGCTGCCGCCCAGCGGACCGGACTGGTCCCGTCCGCCCGGCGCCCCGAACCGGCACCGGCCCCCGCCCCCAAGTTGTCCGGGCCGGGCACACCGCGTTCGGCCGCCCGGCGCCCCGTACGCAGCAGAAGCATGACCAGCGACTGCGTCAGGAGGTTCTCCACGAACCAGCCGGAGTGGAACACGGTCTCGCTGTCCGGGCCGCCGGGACCGTGTACGGCGAGTGCCAGCACCCCGAACGTCGCGAGGTCGGCGACCGCGTTGAGCACGCCGAACCCGGTGATGAAACGGAGGAAGTCGCGCGATCGCAGAGTGGCGGGGCTGCTCAGCACACCCGGGGCGGGCCGGTCGTAGGCGAACGCGAGCTGCGCCGCGTCGAAGCAGAGGTTCTGCACCAGCACCTGGGCCGGGAGCATCGGCAGGAAGGGCAGCAGCAGACCCGCGCCGAGCATCGCGATGACGTTGCCGAGATTGGACGAGAGCGTGATGCGCAGATACGTCGCGATGTTGCCGCTGCTGTGACGCCCTGCCGTCAGCGCGTGTTCGACGGCCGAGAGGTCCTTGGCGTGCTCGGCGAGCACCACGTCCGCGCCCTCCCGCGCCACATCGGCCGCGTCGCGCGGGCAGATCCCGACATCCGCCGCGTACAGGGCGGGCAGATCGTTGACGCCGTCCCCGAGGAAACCGCAGACGTGCCCTTCGGACCGCAGCGCGCGGACGATCCGCGCCTTGTGCTCCGGGGTGCAGCGGGCGAAGACCACCGTTTCGCCTGCCGCCGCGGCCAGTTGGCCGTCCGTGAGGGCGTCCATGTCGCGGGCGGTGAGCACGGTCCCCGGGTCGAGCCCCAGCTCCCGGCAGACGCGGGCGGCCGTACCGGGGTGGTCACCCGTGACGACCTTCACCGCCACGCCCATCCCGGCGAGCTTGGGCAGCGCGTCGGCTGCGCCCGGCACCAGCGCGTCCCGCAGGGTCACGAAGCCGCGGAAGCTGAGGCCGCGCTCGTCGGCAGGGGTGTACGCCCGCTTGCGCGCCGGGCGCTCGGCGGTCGCGACGGCCAGCAGCCGCGCCCCGTCCCGTACATGCTCCCCGGCCGCCGCGAGCAGCCGCTCCCGCTCCGGGCCGTCGAGCGCGCAGCGTTCCAGAACGTTCTCGACTGCGCCCTTCACCACGAGAGTGTCGACGCCGAGCCGCCCGGGACGGCGTACGACCGCGGTCGACAGGCGCCGCACCGGGTCGAAGGGCAGCGCGGCGATCCCCTCGTACGGCAGGAACTCCTCGCCGTCCGACCCGTCGAGCAGCGCCTCGTCGAGCGGGTCGGGGGCGGGCAGGTCGGCCAGCTGGAGGGTCCACCAGGCGTTGACAGCGGCCCAGTGCAGCGCGTCGCGGTCGTCCGCACCGGCCGCGTCCAGCGCCCGGTCGACCACGGGCAGGTCCTGGGTGAGCGTCCCGGTCTTGTCCAGGCACAGCACGTCGACCGCGCCCAGATCGTGCAGCGCGGGCAGCCGTTTGACGATCACCCCGTGGTGACGGGCGAGGAGAGAGGCGCCACGGGCCAGACAGCTGGTGACGATCACCGGGAGCATCTCGGGGGTGAGGCCGACCGCCACCGCGACGGCGAACGGCAGCGTCTCCAGACCCCGCCCGCGCAGCGCCGCGTTCGCCATCAGCACCAGCGGCGGGGTGAGCAGCATGAAGCGGATGAGGATCCACGAAATACCGTGCACTGACCTGTCGAAGGCGCTGGGCCCGCGCGGCCCGGCCGCTCCGTGCCCGGCGGCGAACCAGGTCCGGGCCCCGGTCGCCACTACGACGGCGCTGCCGCTGCCCGACGCGACGCTGCTGCCCTGGAAGCAGAGGTGCGCACGGTCGAATGCGCTGCCGTCGGACGCCGTACCGGGCACATCGGTCGCGGACTTGGCGACGGCCGCCGACTCCCCGGTGAGCACCGCCTGGTTGACGCTCAGGCCGGTGGAGCGCAGCAGCCGCACATCGGCGGGGACCAGATCGCCCGGCCCGAGCCGGACCACGTCACCGGGCACCAGCTGGTCGACCGGGACCTCACGGGCCGCCGGAAGGGCGTCGTCCGCCGGCCGCCTGAGCACGGTCGCCGTACTGGCCACCAGTCCGCGCAGCGCGTTCATCGAGCGGTCGGCGCGGTGCTCCCCCGCGGAGCGCAGCGCACAGCTCACCACCACGAGCGCGGTGATCACCGATGCGGTGCCCCACGCGGCGACCAGCGACGAGACCACTCCGAGGCAGAGCAGCACAGCGGTGAAGGGGTCCCGGACGCTGCGCAGGAAGCGTACGAGCCAGGGGACGGGGAGCCGGGCGGGCAGGGTGTTCTCGCCGCACTGCCGCAGCCGTGCGTCGGACACCGCTTCCGTCAGCCCGCGCGGCCCGCTGTCCAGGGCGCGCAGCACCTGGAGCGAGGTCAGCGCCCCCAGATCGGGTACGGCGCCGCCGGCCGCCGGAACACCCTCTGCCACCCGCACGGCCCGCAGGGCGGCCCCGGGGCCGGGCTCCGGGGCCGCGGCGGCCTCAGGTGCCTGTCCCACGGAGGTGACCCGCCCGGGGAGCCCCGCCGCCGGCCCGGTCGGCGAGCTGGCCGACCACGAGCCGTACGACGGTCACCACATCGGGATCGTCGACGAAGTACACCTGCCGCCGCCCCTCCCGCCGGGAGCGCACCAGACCGGCCAGTTTCAGTTTCGTCAGATGCTGGCTCACCGCGGGGAGCGCACCGCCCACCCGCTCCGCGAGACCGCTCACATCGCTCTCGCCCTGGGCCAGCGCCCACACGATGTGCAGCCTGGCCGACGAGGCGAGCAGACCGAACGCGGCGGCCGCCTCCGCGAGCACTTCGGCGGAAGGATCCGGAAACCTCTCGACGCCTGCCGCCACTTCGCCTTCCCCCACCGCTGGACCACCCTCGGGACCACACCAGTCTAGGCCGCGCGGCTGTGCCGCATTTGCGTCCGGACAGCGGGAGCACCTAGCTTAACGGTACGAAACAGTTTCGTTTACTGGAGTGGGTATGCCGCAGCCCGAGTCCCGGAGAACACGGCTCACGCCCGAGCGTGAGGCGGAGATCTTCACGGTCACCCTGGATCTGGTCCGCGAGGTCGGCTACGAGGCCACCCGCCTCGACACCGTGGCGCAGCGTTCCCAGTGCAGCAAGGCCACCCTGTACCGCCGCTGGCACGGCAAGCCCCGGCTGGTGTCCGAGGCGCTGCGGCACGGCAAACCCTTCACCCTGTCCGGCCTCGACACCGGCTCCCTGCGGGGAGACCTGTACGAGATGACCTCCCGCATCGGGAAGGCCAGGAAGGACCACGCCCTGATGCGCGGCATCGCCCTGGCCGTCCGGCAGGACTCCGCACTCGCGGAGGCCATGCACGAGACACTGGTACGGCCCGACCTGGAGGCCGCCCGCGGGATCGTCGACCGCGCCATCGCACGCGGAGAGATCGATCCGGCCAATCCGGCCCTCGACTTCTTCCCCCACCTCATCCAGGGCGCGGGCTTCGCCAGGCTGGTCTTCGACCAGCGCGAGCCCGACGCCGACTACCTGCGCCGCTACGTCGACGCCGTCGCCCTCCCCGTGTTGCTCCGGGAGACCGACGGCAGCGCCACAGATACCACCTGAGGAGTACATGATGAGTTCCGCATCCGCCGACGCGGCCGTCGGCACCATATCCCCGCCGGCCGCGCCACCGGCCCCCACACCGTCGCCGCCCCCGGCGCACCGCTGGTGGGCCCTCGTGGTGATCGGTCTCGCCCAGCTGATGGTCGTCCTCGACGCCACCATCGTGAACATCGCACTGCCCTCGGCCCAGCAGGACCTGGGCTTCTCCAACGACGACCGGCAGTGGGTCGTCACCGCGTACTCACTGGCCTTCGGCAGTCTGCTGCTGCTCGGCGGACGGCTGGCCGACCTCTTCGGCCGCAAGACCACCCTGCTGATCGGGCTCATCGGTTTCGCCGGCTCGTCCGCGGTGGCCGGAGCGGCGGACGGCTTCACCCTGCTGGTGGTGGGGCGTGCGCTCCAGGGCGCGTTCGGCGCGATGCTCGCGCCGTCGGCGCTGTCGCTGCTGACGACGACCTTCACCGATCCGAAGGAACGCGGCCGCGCCTTCGGGGTGTTCGGCGCGATCGCCGGTTCCGGCGGCGCGGTGGGGCTGCTGCTCGGCGGGGTGCTCACCGAGCACCTGAACTGGCGCTGGACGCTCTATGTCAACCTCGTCATCGCCGTACTCGCGGTGGCCGGTGCGCTGCTCTTCATCCGGCGGCCCGCACCCGCCCAGCGCCCCAAGCTGGACCTGCTGGGCACCCTGCTGGTCTCCGCCGGGCTCTTCTGTGTCGTCTACGGCTTCTCCAACGCGGAGACGTACGCCTGGAGCGACCCGCTGTGCTGGGGCTTCCTGGCGGGCGGTGGCGTACTGCTGCTGGCCTTCACCGGCTGGCAGACCAGGGCGTCGCACCCCCTGCTGCCGCTGCGGGTCTTCGCCGACCGCAACCGGAGCGCCTCGTATCTGATGGTGTTCGCCACCGGCGCCGGAATGTTCGGGATCTTCCTCTTCCTGACCTACTACCTCCAGCAGATCCTCGGCTACACCCCGGTCAAGACCGGGCTCGCCTTCCTGCCGATGATCCTGATGCTGATGCTGCTGGCGCAGCTGTCGATCAACGTGCTCATGCCGAGGATCGGCCCCAAGATCATGGTGCCGATCGGCACCCTGCTCTCCGCGGGCGGCCTGGTCTGGCTGTCCCGGCTCGACCTGACCAGCAGTTACAGCGCGGACATCCTGCCGCCCCTGCTCCTCATCGGTGCCGGTATCGGCATGGTGATGCCCCCGGCCATGTCCCTGGCCACGCTGGGCATCGCCCCCGCCGACCAGGGCGTCGCGTCCGCGACCGTCAACACCATGCAGCAGGTGGGCGGTTCGATCGGTACCGCGCTCTTCTCCACCATGGCGACCACCGCGGCCAGTGACTACGTGAAGGACCACGGCACCTCCAAGCCGGCCCTCGCCGAGGCCGCCGTGCACAGCTACTCCACCGTCTACTGGTGGGCCGCCGGTCTGTTCGCGCTCGGTTTCCTGATCGCGCTCTTCCTCTACCGCAAGGGCCGCCCGCTGGGCACCGCACCGGCACCGGCCACCCCGCAGGCCGCGGCGGCCCCCGAGGAGGCCATCGAGGACGCGGCCGCCGCGACCCCGCAGGACCGCCCGACCGCCGAACTGCCCACGGCCGCACCGGACACGGCCCCGCAGCAGGCGAGCGTGCGGGGACGGGTGGTGGGCGAGGACGGCGCCCCGGTGGCGTCCGCGGTGACCCTCATCGACCAGGGCGGCCGCCAGGTCGCCCGCGCGGTCCCCGCGCCGGACGGCTCGTACGCGCTGTCCGCCCCGTACGGGAGGTACGTCCTGGTCGCTTCGGCGCCGGACTGCCGGCCGAAGATCAGCGAACTCGTCCTGGGCACCGAGCCGGTGGCCCACAACGTCCGGCTCGGCGGGACCGGCGGGCTCTTCGGCACCGTCGGCACGGCGGCCGGGCCCCTTGAGGGCGCGCTGCTCGTCGTGACGGACACGGAGGGCAGTGTGGTCGACTCCACCGTCTCGGCCGCGGACGGCGGCTACCGGCTGCCCGCGCTGCCGCCGGGCGCCTACACCCTGACCGCCGGAGCGGAGGGCCACCAGCCCTACGCCGCCCTGGTCACGGTCGCGGGCTCCGCCCCCACCCGGCACGACGCGGCCCTCACGGCAGCGGCGACGGTGCGGGGAACGGTGCACGGGCCGCAGGGCGCGCCGGTGGAGGACGCCCTGGTCACCCTGGTCGACGCGGCGGGCAATGTCGTCGGCCGGCACACCACGGGCCCGGACGGCGTCTACACGTTCACCGGCCTCACCGGCGTCGACTACACGGTGATCGCCGCGGGCTACCCGCCCGCCGCGTCCCAGCTCACCGTCCCTTCGGACGCCCAGGACGGGTTCGACGTACTGCTGGGGCACTCGGACTGAACCGGATCCGGGGCGGCCGCACGGTCTCCGTACGGCCGCCCCCCCCCCCCCCCGGGGGAAACCGCCCCCCGAAACCCGGGCCCACACACCCGGGGGGGGAAAACAACAAACCC
>NZ_JBHYWP010000013.1:0-10264 GCF_042751845.1 Streptomyces sp. NPDC059398
GGTCCACCGGACCGGGCCCCGACGCCGTCGGAGTCGGAACGCCGTCGGGTCAGAAGAAGACCCCGCACCGCAGCAGGACGTTCGCGTACGGACGCGCCTCGCCCGTGCGGACCACCAGGCGGGCGCCCGCCGACAGGCCCTTGAGGTCGTCGTGCGGGACCAGCCGCAGCTCAGGGAAGCGGGCGTCCAGCAGCTCCGCCGTCGCCGGGTTCGCCTCCCGTACCTCCTGGGCGGCTGTCGCGCCCTCCACCACCAGTTCGGCCAGCAGACCGTCGAGCACCTCGGCGAACGGCGGTGTTCCGGCCCGGAACGCCAGATCCACCAGGCGGGGGCCGGACGGGACCGGCATCCCCGCATCGCAGATCAGCACGCCGTCGCCGTGGCCCAACTCGGCGATGGCGCCCGCCAGATGGCGGTTGAGGATCCCGGACCGCTTCATTCCGCCCGCACCTCGGCGGCGGTCGGATAGGACTCCTGCGCACCCGGCCTGGTGACGGCCGTCGCACCCACCCGGGCGGCGAACGAGGCGGCCTGTGCCAGCTCCTCGCCCTGCCCGAGGCGCCAGGCCAGCGCGGCCGTGAAGGCATCCCCCGCACCGGTGGTGTCCACCGCCTCGACCTTGAGGCTGGGGACGTGCGCGCTCGTCCCCGTACGGCCGTCCGCGACCAGGGCGCCCGCGGCGCCCAGGGTGATCACCACGGAGCGCGGACCGAGTGCGAGCAGCGCCCGCGCCCACTCCTCGGGCGAGTCGCCCGCCGCGTCGCCCAGCACCGTCCTGGCCTCGTGCTCGTTGACCACCAGCGGGTCGCAGGCCGCGAGGACCTCGTCGGGCAGCGGCTGCGGCGGCGACGGATTCAGTACGAACCGGGTCTCATCCGGCAGTACGCGTGCCAGCTCGGTGACGGTCTCCAGCGGGATCTCCAGTTGCGTCGACACCACCCGGGCGGCCTCGAACAGGCTGCCCGCCGCGCGGATGTCGGCCGGGGTGAGCCGGGCGTTGGCGCCGGGGGAGACCACGATGCTGTTGTCACCCGACGGGTCCACCGTGATCAGGGCGACACCGGTGGGTGCGCCGCCGACGAGGACCCCGGCGGTGTCGACCCCTGCCGCGCGCTGCGATGCGAGGAGCAGCCGCCCGTTGGCGTCGTCCCCGACCCGGGCCAGCAGGGCGCTGCGGGCGCCGAGCCGGGCCGCTGCCACCGCCTGGTTGGCGCCCTTGCCGCCGGGGTGGATCACCAGGTCGGAGCCGAGGACGGTCTCGCCGGGCGCGGGGCGGCGCTCGACGCCGATCACCAGGTCGGCGTTGGCCGACCCTACGACCAGCAGGTCGTAGTCGTACATGTCAGTCCTGCTTTCGGGAGGGGGTGGCGGGTTTCGAGAGGGGTGGCGGGCTGCGGCCCGTCAGGAGAAGTCGGCTGCGTTCTTCTTGGTGACGACCTTGACCGGCACCTTCACCATGCTGCCGACCTTCTTGCCGTGCGTGGCCCTGATCGCGTTCTGCACCGCCAGTTTGCCCAGCTCGGCGGGCTGCTGGGCGACCGTGGCGTACAGGGTGCCGGCCTTGACGGCCTTCAGCCCGTCGGGCGTTCCGTCGAAGCTGACCACCGGGATCGAGGTGCCGGCCTTGCTGCCGAGCGCCTTGATGGCGCCGAGGCCCATCTCGTCGTTCTCGGCGAAGACCCCGGTGATCCCGTGGTTCGCCTGGAGCAGATTGGTCATGACGTCCAGGCCCTTGGTGCGGTCGAAGTCCGCGGGCTGCCGGGCGACGATCTTGATCCCCGGGTACGCCTTCATGCCCTCCTCGAAGCCCTGGCCGCGCTCGCGGCTGGCCGAGGTGCCCGCGGTGCCCTGGAGGACGACGATCCGGCCCTTGCCGCCGAGCTTCCCGGCCAGGGTCTTGGCGGCGAGCTTGCCGCCCGCGATGTTGTCGGAGGCGACGAGGGTGGCGGTGTCCGCCTTGTTGACGCCGCGGTCGGCCGCGACCACCGGGATGCCCGCCTTGTCGGCCGCGCGTACGGAGGGGGCCGCCGCGTCCGAGTCCACCGGGTTGATGATCATGGCCTTGACGCCGGCGCTGGTGAAGTTCTCTATCTGGTTGGCCTGCTGGGAAGCGTCGTTCTGCGCGTCGGTGACGGTCAGGTCGACGTGCTCCGCCTTGGCCTCCTGCTGGGCACCCGCCTTCATCTGCACGAAGAACGGGTTGTTCATGGTGGAGAGGGAGAGCCCGACCTTGGTCCTGCCGCCGGACGACGAACCGGAGTTGACGTAGGTGACAGCGCCCACGACGGCCGCCACCACGACGACGGCGACACCGGCCTTCGCCACCTGCCTGCCCTTGCCGCCGGGACCGCCGGAGCCGGCGCCCGCACCGGCCGCACCACCGGCACCAGGACCTGACCCGGCGCGGCGGCGCAGCGTGTCGAGCAGGACGGCGAGCGCGATGACCACGCCGATCACGACCTGCTGCCAGAACGCCGAGACCGAGAGGAGGTTGAGGCCGTTGCGGAGCACGGCCAGGATCAGCGCGCCGATCAGGGTGCCGGACGCCTTGCCGACACCACCGGCCAGGCTGGCCCCGCCGATGACGACGGCGGCGATGGCGTCCAGCTCGTACCCGTTGGCGGCCTGCGGCTGCGCGGAGGAGAGCCGCGACGCGAGGACGATGCCCGCAGCCGCGGCGAAGAGCCCGGAGAGTGCGTAGATGGCGAGCTTCTGCCGCTTGACCCGCAGCCCGGAGAGCCTGGCGGCCTCCTCGTTGCCGCCGATGGCGTACATGGAGCGGCCGATGTACGTACGGGCCAGGATCAGCGCCGTGATCAGCCCCATCACGATCATCACGATGACCGGGACCGGCAGCCAGCCGCCGAGCGTGTCACCGAGCGAGGAGACCGAGCCGGGGAAGGCGATCGGGCTGCCCTGCGAGATGACCAGCGAGAGCCCGCGGCCGATGGAGAGCATGGCCAGCGTCGCGATGAACGGCGGGAGTTTGCCGTACGAGATCAGTACGCCGTTGACCAGGCCGCAGGCGATACCGGTGGCGACCGCGAGGATCACCGCGATCCAGACCGGTATCCCCTCGGAGGTCGCCGTCCACGCCAGTACGGTCGCGGAGAGCGCGGCCACCGAGCCGACCGAGAGGTCGATACCGGCCGCGACGATGACGAAGGTGACACCGAACGCGAGGATCGCGGTCACGGCGGCCTGCACACCGACGTTGAGCAGGTTCTGGGTGGTCAGGAAGTCACCGGAGAGCAGCGACATCGCCACCACCAGGACGACCAGGGCGCTGAGTGCGCCGTTGTCGAGCAGGATGCGGCGGACGACCGCAGAGGCGCCACTCGCGCCCGTATTGCTCTTGAGCGTGTCAGTGGTCACGGGAACCCTCTGCTTCCTTCACTTCGCCTTTGGAGTGGGTGGAGTTGCTGTGCGCCGGGCCGGGCGGGGCGCTGACGGCGAGTGCCATCACCGCGTCCTGGGTGGCTTCGTGGGCCGGGAGTTCACCGGCGATCCGGCCCTGGGCCATCACCAGCACCCGGTCGCTCATGCCGAGCACCTCGGGCAGATCGCTGGAGATCATCAGGACCGCGTGGCCGGAGGCCGTCAGCTCGTTGATGAGCTGGTAGATCTCGACCTTGGCGCCGACGTCGATACCCCGCGTCGGCTCGTCCAGGATCAGGATCTTCGTATCGGCGAGCAGCCACTTGCCGATGACGACCTTCTGCTGGTTGCCGCCGGAGAGGGTGCGCACATGCTGGCCGAGTCCGGCCATCCGTACGCCGAGCTGTCCGGCGACCCGGGCCGCCGCGGCCTGCTGGCCCTTGATGTCGACGAGGCCCGCGCGGGTGGCGGAGCGCAGGGTGACCAGACCGAGGTTCTCCTCGACCGAGGCGTCGAGCACCAGGCCCTGGCCCTTGCGGTCCTCGGGGACCAGTCCGATCCCGGCGCCCATCGCCGCGTTCACGTCGTGCCGGGGGAGCCGTCTGCCGACGACGTCGACGGTGCCCCTGTCGTACGGGTCGGCCCCGAAGACCGCGCGGGCGACCTCGGTGCGGCCGGCCCCGACGAGCCCGGCGATGCCGACCACCTCACCGGCCCGCACCTCGAAGCTGATGTCGTGGAAGACACCGTCCCGGCCGAGACCGCGTACGGAGAGGAGGGGCTGCGCGGCGGGGGATTCGGGGGCGGCGGGCGCGGTGGCCGTGGTGGCCGTGGGGCTTCCGGTGGCTGCTGCTCCGGTGGTTCCGGTGGCCGTGGTGGTCCCCGGGGCCGGGGCGGCCGGGCGCTCCCTCGGGTACTGCTGCTCGATGCTGCGGCCCACCATCAGCCGGACCAGCTCGTCCTCGGGGGTGTCGGCGGGCACCTGGTCGATGCTGCGGCCGTCGCGGATCACCGTGACCCGGTCGCCGAGCGCGGCGATCTCCTCCAGATGGTGGGTGATGAAGACGATGCCCACGCCGTCCGCGCGCAGCGCGCGGACCAGCCCGAACAACTTCTCCACCTCACCCGAGGTCAGCACCGCGGTCGGCTCGTCCATGATCAGGACGCGTGCCTCCAGGCTCAGGGCCTTGGCGATCTCCACCATCTGGAGCCGGGCGATGCCCAGTTCACGGACCCGGGTCCGGGGCGCGATGTCGAGCCCTACCCTGGCCAGCAGCACGGCGGCGTCCTGCTCCATCCTGGCCCGGTCGATCATCCCGAAGCGGCGCGGCTGGCGGCCGAGGAAGATGTTCTCGGCGACCGTCAGATCCGGCACCAGGTTGAACTCCTGGTAGATCGTGGCGATCCCGAGCCGCTCGGCGTCCTGCGCGCCGTGGATACGGACCTCCCGGCCCTCGGCGAAGATCTTGCCGCTGTCGGGGCGGTAGGCGCCCGAGAGCATCTTGATGAGGGTGCTCTTGCCTGCGCCGTTCTCGCCGAGCAGTACGTGCACTTCGCCCCGGCGCAGGTCGAAGTCGACGCTGTCGAGCGCGACCACTCCGGGGAAGGTCTTGCGTATGCCTTCGATACGCAGCAACTCGTCGGGGACGTTCACCGGTTGCTCCTGTTCGGCGTCGGGGCGGTGGCGGTGGTGACAGGGGGGACGGCGGTGGTGACCGGGGGGACCGCGGTGGTGACCGGGGTGACGGCGGCGGGGGCCGCGGGGGAGACGGCAGGCGGGGAAGCGGGCGGCGGCTCGCCGCACGAGCGGCGGACCACCAGCCGCGCCGGGAGGATCGCGGACTCCGGCTCCCGGCCCTCCAGCCGGTCGATCAGCGCCCGCACGGCGGCCCGGCCCAGTTCACCGGTCGGCTGGGCGATGGCGGTGATCGGCGGATCGGTGTGCACGAACCACGGGATGTCGTCGAAGGCGGCCAGCGCGACGTCCCGCGGGATCCGCAGACCGTGGGCGCGGATGGCGTCCATGGCGCCGAGCGCCATCAGGTTGTCGGCGGCGAAGATCACCTCGGGCGGTTCGGCCAGCGCCAGCAGCCGGGCCGCCTCCCGGCGTCCGCTGCCGGCCTGGAAGTCGCCGTGCCCGATCAGCTCGTCCGGCAGCGGCAGCCCGTGCTCGCGCAGCGCCCCGCGGAAGGCGTCCACCCGCTCGCTGCCGGTGGTGGTCGTGGCCGGGCCCGCGATGATGGCGAGCCTGCGGTGGCCGAGTGCGTACAGGTGGGCGACCAGGTCGCGGACGGCGCCGCGCCCGTCGGAGCGTACGACCGGCACCTCCACGCCGGGGATCCAGCGGTCCACGAAGACCATCGGCACGCCCGCGCCGACCGTGTCGAGCATCAGCGGGGTGCCGCCGTCGGTGGGGCTGACCAGCAGTCCGTCGATCCGGCGGTCGGTGAGGGTGCGGATGTGGTGGTCCTGGAGGGCGGGCTGCTCGTCGGCGTTGCCGATGATCACGCTGTAGCCGTGCGCCCGTGCCTCGTCCTCGACGGAGCGGGCCAGCTCGGTGAAGTACGGGTTCAGCACATCGCTGATGACCAGGCCGAGGGTGCGGGTCTGCTGGGTGCGCAGCGACCTGGCCACCGCGTTCGGCCGGTAACCGAGGGCCTCCACGGCGGCCATCACCCGGGTGCGGGTGCCGGGCCTGACCGACGGATGGCCGTTGAGTACCCGGGACACCGTGGCGACGGAGACCTCCGCGCCGGCTGCGACGTCCTTGATGCTCGCCATCGCTGGACCACCTCCTTGTGGGCCGCATGGAATCGATTACACGGAGGATTGGAATCGATTACACGGCCCGCGGTCAAGAGGAGCCCGGCATTCCGTGATCCGATCGTGACTGCCCGATCGTCGTGACCGCCCGATCGTGACCGCCCGGTCGTGACGGTGCGGCTGCCCGGTCGTGACGGTGCGGCCGGGAGGCCCGGACGGTCGCACCCACCGCCCGTGCCGGGCTGTCGGACCCCGGCGGTAACGTCGCACCATGTCCAACATGGCAGTGCTGGAAGGGGTCCTGGAGCGGATCACCTACGCCAACGAGGAGAACGGCTACACGGTCGCCCGCGTGGACACCGGCCGCGGCGCCGACCTGCTGACCGTCGTCGGCTCGCTGCTCGGTGCCCAGCCCGGTGAGTCGCTGCGCATGGAGGGCCACTGGGGCTCCCACTCCCAGTACGGCAAGCAGTTCACCGTGGAGAACTACACGACGGTCCTGCCCGCCACCATCCAGGGCATCCGGCGCTATCTGGGCTCCGGGCTGATCAAGGGCATCGGCCCGGTGATGGCCGACCGGATCACCACGCACTTCGGCCTGGAGACGCTCGACATCATCGAGCAGGAGCCGGGGCGCCTCATCGAGGTGCCGGGGCTCGGCCCCAAGCGGACGAAGATGATCGGCGCTGCCTGGGAGGAGCAGAAGGCGATCAAGGAAGTGATGATCTTCCTCCAGGGGGTCGGGGTCTCCACCTCCATCGCCGTCCGGATCTACAAGAAGTACGGCGACGCCTCGATCTCCGTCGTGAAGAACGAGCCGTACCGGCTGGCGGCCGACGTCTGGGGCATCGGTTTCCTCACCGCCGACCGCATCGCCCAGGCGGTCGGCATCCCGCACGACTCGCCGGAGCGCGTCAAGGCCGGTCTGCAGTACGCGCTCTCCCAGTCCACCGACCAGGGGCACTGCTTCCTCCCCGAGGAGCAGCTGATCTCGGACGCGGTCAAGCTGCTCCAGGTCGACACCGGCCTGGTCATCGACTGCCTGGCCGAGCTGGCCGCCGAAGAGGGTGTCGTACGGGAGAGGGTGCCGGGTCCCGAGGGCGGCGATGAGCAGATCACCGCGGTCTATCTGGTCCCCTTCCACCGGGCCGAGATCTCGCTCGCCTCCCAGGTGGTCAGGCTGCTGCGCACCGAGCAGGACCGGATGCCCGCCTTCCACGGCGTCGACTGGGAGAAGGCCCTGCACTGGCTGGCCGGGCGCACCGGTGCCGAGCTGGCCCCCGAGCAGCAGGCCGCGGTCCGCCTCGCGCTCACCGAGAAGGTCGCGGTGCTGACCGGCGGCCCCGGCTGCGGCAAGTCCTTCACGGTCCGCTCCGTGGTCGAGCTGGCCCGCGCCAAGCAGGCCAAGGTGGTGCTGGCCGCGCCCACCGGCCGGGCCGCCAAGCGGCTCGCCGAGCTGACCGGCGCCGAGGCGTCCACCGTGCACCGGCTCCTGGAGCTGAAACCGGGGGGCGACGCGGCGTACGACAGGGACCGCCCGCTCGACGCGGACCTGGTCGTCGTGGACGAGGCGTCGATGCTCGATCTGCTCCTCGCCAACAAGCTGGTCAAGGCCGTCGCCCCGGGCGCGCATCTGCTGCTGGTCGGCGATGTGGACCAGCTGCCGTCCGTCGGCGCGGGCGAGGTGCTGCGCGATCTGCTGTCGGCCACCAGCCCCGCTCCGAACGTCCGGCTGACCCGGATCTTCCGCCAGGCCCAGCAGTCCGGTGTGGTCACCAACGCCCACCGGATCAACTCCGGGGTGCACCCGGTCACTCAGGGCCTGCCGGACTTCTTCCTCTTCGTGGAGGACGAGACCGAGGAGGCCGGGCGGCTCACTGTCGATGTGGCGGCCCGCCGCATCCCGCGGAAGTTCGGTCTCGACCCGCGCCGTGACATCCAGGTGCTGGCCCCCATGCACCGCGGCCCGGCCGGTGCGGGCACGCTCAACGGCCTGCTCCAGCAGGCGATCACCCCGGCCAGACCGGGGCTGCCCGAGAAGCGGTCCGGCGGCCGGGTCTTCCGCGTCGGCGACAAGGTCACCCAGATCCGGAACAACTACGACAAGGGCGCCAACGGTGTGTTCAACGGCACGGTGGGCGTGGTCACTTCGCTCAACCCGGAGGACCAGAAGCTGACCGTGCGGACCGACGAGGACGAGGAGGTGGAGTACGAGTTCGACGAGCTGGACGAGCTGGCCCACGCGTACGCGGTGACGATCCACCGCTCCCAGGGCAGCGAGTACCCGGCGGTGGTCATTCCGGTCACTACGGGTGCCTGGATGATGCTCCAGCGCAATCTGCTCTACACGGCCGTCACCCGGGCCAGGAAGCTGGTCGTCCTGGTCGGCTCCCGCAAGGCGATCGGCCAGGCGGTACGTACGGTCTCCGCGGGCAGGCGGTTCACCGCGCTGGACCACAGACTGGCAGGAGGCGGCACGGACGGCAGACCGTGGGAATCGTCACCCCGGGGTTCCGGAACCGGGGCGAAGAGGGCAGGATAAGCAGGTTGGCGGCACTCAGTGCCGCCAAATAGCCCAACGGGCGACCCCGAGTGCACTCTGCTGAGCCAAGTGGGGGATGGTAGAGACAGTCAGGGCACCTCGAAGAAGAGGCACTACGTCGGTGAGGGATGACGTGAGCGAGAACGCTAACAAGGCTGTAGTACTGCGGTACGGCGACGACGAGCACACCTACCCGGTGATCGACAGCACCGTCGGCGACCAGGGCTTCGACATCGGGAAGCTCCGAGCCCAGACCGGGCTGGTGACGCTGGACAGCGGATACGGCAACACCGCCGCCTATAAATCCGCGATCACCTACCTCGACGGCGAGCAGGGCATTCTGCGCTATCGCGGTTACCCGATCGAGCAGCTGGCCGAGCAGTCGAGCTTCCTTGAGACGGCCTACCTGCTGATCAACGGCGAGCTCCCCAAGGTCGACGAGCTGTCGACCTTCAAGAACGAGATCACCCAGCACACGCTGCTGCACGAGGACGTCAAGCGTTTCTTCGACGGCTTCCCGCGTGACGCGCACCCGATGGCGATGCTGTCCTCGGTGGTCAGCGCGCTGTCCACGTTCTACCAGGACAGCCACAACCCCTTCGACGAGCAGCAGCGGCACCTTTCGACGATCCGCCTGCTCGCCAAGCTTCCGACCATCGCGGCGTACGCGTACAAGAAGTCGATCGGCCACCCGTTCGTCTACCCGCGCAACGACCTCGGGTACGTGGAGAACTTCCTGCGGATGACCTTCTCGGTCCCCTCGCAGGAGTACGTGCCGGACCCGGTCGTCGTCTCCGCGCTGGACAAGCTGCTCATCCTGCACGCGGACCACGAGCAGAACTGCTCGACCTCCACCGTGCGTCTGGTCGGCTCCTCGCAGGCGAACATGTTCGCCTCGATCTCCGCCGGTATCAGCGCGCTGTGGGGCCCGCTGCACGGTGGCGCCAACCAGTCGGTCCTTGAGATGCTCGAAGGCATCAAGCAGTCCGGCGGCGACGTCGACACCTTCATCCGCAAGGTGAAGAACAAGGAAGACGGCGTGAAGCTCATGGGCTTCGGGCACCGCGTCTACAAGAACTTCGACCCCCGGGCGAAGATCATCAAGGCAGCGGCGCACGATGTCCTCTCGGCCCTCGGCAAGGATGACGAGCTGCTCGACATCGCGCTGAAGCTGGAGGAGCACGCGCTGGCCGACGACTACTTCGTCGAGCGGAAGCTCTACCCGAACGTGGACTTCTACACCGGCCTGATCTACCGCGCCATGGGCTTCCCGACCGAGATGTTCACCGTGCTGTTCGCGATCGGCCGGCTGCCCGGCTGGATCGCCCAGTGGCACGAGATGATCAAGGAGCCCGGCAGCCGCATCGGCCGCCCGCGCCAGATCTACACGGGTGAGGTCCTGCGCGACTTCACGCCGGTCGAAGGCCGCTGACACCGGTCGTGGCGGAAGCCCGCCGCCGTCGGCGGTCATAGCCGCACGGCAACCGAAAAGCGCCCCCGCCAGCTAAAACCCCACGCGATTGAAGAATTAGCGCTTGACGTCTATCCCCGCCGAGAAACCACAAAAAGACCAGCGCGGGA